>NZ_JBAKAZ010000009.1:0-95177 GCF_038155185.1 Psychromonas aquatilis | reverse complement strand
ACTCACTTTTCCAAACCTTTATTTGCTCTGGATAAAAGCCATTTTCACGGCAATACTTTGCCAATTCAGATTCAGTTAAAGAGCTGGTTTCAATAATAATCGCAAGCTTCTTTTCCGCCGTTAAAGACGTTGAGTTAGACATAGTTACACCGTTGTTTTTAGCTATTTTTAGCCAAGCATATAAAGTACTACAGTGTATGCCTTCTTCATTAGCAACTTCAACTACCGACCTTGATTGTGGTGGTAATACTTTACTTAAAACAGCTTCTTTTCTTTCTGGTGAATATCCAGTCATTCCAATCTAATTACCGCTCCCTGTCTTTATTATTAAGTGAAAACTAAGGAGTGACAACTAGTCTGACACAGGGGGCGATTTAGCGACATTGTTCTTCATGAAGAAGATTGTGAAAATATGCGAATTGTAGGAGAATTTGTGGCTGTATTAGATGATTGATTATATTCTTTTAAAAAAGCTCCTTAACGATCTAAAGACCCTAATGATCATGAAACTAGTATCGATGACTTTCGAGTGTGCGGATGATTAATGTCCATTATCAAAAAGTAATTAGAAGCCTGATAATGTTTATCGATTAATACTTGTTCTGTTTTATTGGTAAGTAAAATACTTGATGTTATTTAAGGTAGGTAAATACTTTAAAACAAAAAAGCCGAACATAAGTTCGGCTTTTTTATTGCAACTATAAAGAAACTTACGCTTCTTCGTCCGCTACAACTGGACGGTCTACAAACTGGATATAAGCCATAGGAGCTTTATCACCAGTACGGAAACCACATTTAATGATACTAGTGTAACCACCAGGACGTGTCGCGTAGCGAGGACCTAGTTCATTAAATAATTTTGCCACTACTGCATCATCACGAAGACGAGCAAATGCTAGACGACGGTTAGCAACGCTATCCGTTTTAGCTAGAGTAATTAATGGCTCAATTACACGACGTAATTCTTTTGCTTTTGGCACTGTAGTTTTAATAACTTCATGCGTGGCAATAGAGATTGCCATATTACGAAACATAGCCTGACGATGGCTGCTGTTTCGGTTAAGCTGTCGTCCACTTTGACGATGGCGCATAACCTAATCCTTATTATTCGTGAATCGGCTTTGTCTAATCTTGGATTAAACTTGCTGGTGGCCAATCTTCTAAGCGCATGCCTAGAGACAGTCCACGTGATGCAAGTACATCTTTGATTTCAGTTAGCGACTTCTTACCTAAGTTAGGTGCTTTAAGAAGTGCAACTTCAGTACATTGTACTAGATCACCGATATAATGAATCGACTCTGCTTTTAAACAATTAGCAGAACGAACAGTTAATTCTAAATCATCTACTGGGCGTAATAGAATCGGATCAAAT
This sequence comes from Psychromonas aquatilis, assembly GCF_038155185.1. Lineage (NCBI taxonomy): Bacteria > Pseudomonadati > Pseudomonadota > Gammaproteobacteria > Alteromonadales > Psychromonadaceae > Psychromonas > Psychromonas aquatilis. The sequence goes on along the minus strand of NZ_JBAKAZ010000009.1, from coordinate 93,805 downwards.
GCTGGTTTTTCTTCTTCAATTGGCGCTTGAACGCTAGGGCGATGATCAACAAATGCGTCTAATTGCTCAGCTAAAATAATAGCTGCGCGACGAATTGCTTCTTCAGGCTCTAAAGTGCCATTTGTTTCAAGATCGATAACAAGCTTGTCCAAATCGGTACGTTGTTCAACACGAGCAGAATCTACACTGTAAGCAATACGCTCAACAGGGCTGAAAGTCGCATCTACTAGTAGACGACCAACCGGACGCTCACCTTCTTCGCTATCAATACGCGATGAAGCTGGAACATAACCGCGACCTGATTCAATTTTAATACGCATGCTGATTTCAGCATTGCCTATTAAATGACAGATCACGTGCTCTGGATTGATTATTTCTACGTCACCATCATGGATGATGTCGCCTGCAGTAACAGGGCCAGCGCCAGTTTTAGTTAAACTAACTAAAACTTCATTTTTACCTTCAAGCTTAACTGCTAATCCTTTAAGGTTAAGAAGAATCTCAAGGATCTCTTCTTGTACGCCTTCTTTGTTGCTGTACTCATTTTGTACACCATCAATCTCAACTTCGGTTACTGCCGTTCCTGGCATAGTTGATAATAAAATACGACGAAGAGCATTGCCCAAAGTATGGCCAAAGCCGCGCTCTAGTGGCTCAAGAACCACTTTTGCTCTTGTCGATGAAAGTTGCTCAATATCAACTAATCTTGGTTTTAGAAAATCAATTACAGAACCCTGCATTTATGTCCTCCATTAGAAATTAACTTTACTTAGAGTAAAGCTCGATGATTAACTGTTCGTTAATCTCAGCAGATAAATCTGAACGTTCAGGTTGACGTTTAAATTCGCCTTCCATCTTCGTTGTATCAACTTCAACCCAACCAAGGGCTTCACGTTGACCAGCGATTTCTAGTGCAGCGCCAATACGTGATTGCTTTTTAGCTTTTTCACGGATTGAGATCACATCGCTTGGTTTAACGTTGAATGAAGGGATATTTACAACTTTACCGTTCACTAGAATAGCTTTATGGCTAACTAGTTGACGTGATTCAGCACGTGTCGCGCCAAAGCCCATGCGGTATACAACATTGTCTAAACGGCCTTCAAGAAGTTGAAGTAAGTTTTCGCCAGTGTTGCCCTGTAAACGAGCAGCTTCTTTGTAGTAGTTACGGAATTGCTTTTCTAAGATGCCGTACATACGACGAACTTTTTGCTTTTCACGTAATTGTAAACCGTAGTCTGATAGACGTGGTTTACGCGCACCGTGTACACCTGGTGCGTTTTCGATTTTACACTTAGAGTCGATCGCTCGAACACCTGATTTCAAAAATAAATCAGTGCCTTCACGACGGCTAAGCTTAAGCTTAGGACCTAAATATCTTGCCATTGTTCTTTCTCCAATTACGTTAGAAAGTCGTGATTAAACGCGACGTTTCTTCGGTGGACGACAACCATTATGTGGGATTGGTGTAACGTCAGTAATATTTGTTACACGGAAACCCGCCGCGTTTAGTGCGCGAATCGAAGATTCACGACCAGGTCCTGGTCCATTTACAAAAACTTCAACGTTTTTAAGACCGTACTCTTTTGCTGCTTCAGCAGCACGCTCAGCAGCAACCTGTGCAGCGAACGGAGTAGATTTACGAGAACCACGGAAACCAGAACCACCTGCAGTAGCCCAAGAAAGAGCATTACCTTGACGGTCTGTAATAGTTACGATTGTGTTGTTGAAAGAAGCATGGATGTGAGCCATACCATCAGCAACTTGCTTTTTAACGCGCTTGCGAGCACGAGTTGGAGTTTTAGCCATAATCTCTTACCCTATTTTTTAATTGCTTTACGCGGACCTTTACGAGTACGAGCATTCGTTTTAGAACGCTGTCCACGTAGAGGCAAGCTGCGACGGTGACGAAGTCCACGGTAACAACCAAGGTCCATAAGACGCTTGATGCTCATAGATACTTCACGACGTAAATCACCTTCAACGGCGAATTTAGCTACTTCTGTACGAAGAGCTTCGATTTGTGTTTCATCCAGATCTTTAAGCTTAGTAGTTTCAGCTACGCCAGACTGTGCACAAATAATTTGTGAACGAGTCTTACCGATACCAAAAATAGCAGTTAATGCGATAACTGCATGCTTATGATCAGGAACGTTAATGCCAGCGATACGGGCCACTATGCACTCCTTAAAGTTAACGGTTCATTTGTGAAAAGCCCGGTAGGATACTCTACAAATGATAATTAGAAATGTGATTTTAAATAAAATCACAAGGATACAATGTATCCAACTATTTTAGCCTTGGCGTTGTTTATGCTTTGGCTCTACACAGATAACACGCACAACACCGTTGCGCTTGATAACTTTGCAGTTACGACAGATTTTTTTTACGGATGCACGAACTTTCATTGCAACACTCCGGTTGGTAAATATTAAGTCTTTAAATACCTTAGTGAGCCTAAAAAACCACCAAGTTCAAAGGGGCCGTCAATATAGCAAACTTTTTTAAGATATTCGAGAAATAGTTGTCTTTTTAATGATTCATTTGTGAAAATGCCATGAACTTGATAAATATACCTTTACTGACGTTATCAAAATGGACTTTGATGAGTAAAATCATCACGTTGTAAGCGTGCAAAAAAAGGGCATTTATCCGTTTGATATTTAATCAGTGTCTTTGACTGGCCTTTAATTGTATTTCGCTGTTAAAGTTTATCTAAAATACTGTATAACAGTGCATCCCTTCATTATTTGTGACTAAGACTAAGGATTGTCGTGGAAACTATTATTCTATTACTACAGCAATTGTGTGTGTATGTAGTGATCACTTATCTATTGAGTAAAACACCGGTTTTTATTCCTCTCACCTTTATTTCTGGTCGTTCATCGCATCGTATTGCTTTTTATCTACTCTTTAGCTCGTTTTGTATTTTAGGGACTTACTTTAGTTTATCTATTGAAAATGCCTTGGCGAATACGCGTGCCATTGGTGCGGTGATGGGGGGCTTATTAGGTGGTCCGTTAGTTGGTTTTGCGGTCGGGCTAACAGGGGGGATGCATCGTTATTCAATGGGCGGGTTTACTGATGTTGCCTGTGCTATCTCTACCACGGCAGAAGGCCTGATTGGTGGTTTGCTGCATATCTATTACGTTCGTAAAGGTAAGGTAGATAATATCTTTAAGCCAATGGGGGCGTTTTATATTACCTTGGTTGCTGAAATTGTGCAGATGGTGATTATCTTGCTAGTGGCTAAGCCATTTGATCAAGCCTTAATGTTAGTGGAAGCGATTGCTTTACCGATGATTATTGCTAATTCGATTGGCGCGGCTTTATTTATGAGTATTATCCAAGATAAAAAGACCATTTTTGAAAGAAACTATACTGCCTTTTCTAATAAAGCACTGCGTATCGCGCAAAGTACAGTGGGCTTCTTTAACCAAGGTTTTAACCAAGAAAGCTGTCACTCAATGGCATCGGTTATTTATAATGAAACGGGTGTTGGGGCAGTATCTATTACTGATAGAGATAAAATTTTAGCCTTTATTGGTATCGGGGCAAGCCATCATTTACCAGGGACGGCTATTTCATCTGGTTATACCATGCGCGCCATTGAGCACGGTGAAATTATCTATGCAGACGGCTATGAAACAGGCTATCAATGTTCTATTGATTCGGCATGTAAACTTGGCTCAGTGCTGGTTATTCCATTATTAGAAGCAGACGGGCGCGTATTAGGTACGATTAAATTGTATGAGCCTAAGAAAAAGTTATTCTCCAAATTAAACCGTAATTTAGGCGTTGGCTTAGCAAAACTAATCTCTAATCAAATTTTAACTGGCCGTTATATTCAACAGCAAACCTTGTTAAGCCAATCTGAGATTCGTTTATTACATGCTCAGGTTAATCCGCACTTTTTGTTTAATACTTTAAATACGATCAGCGCGGTGACACGTAAAGATCCACAAAAAGCACGTCAATTAATACAACATTTATCACAGTTTTTTAGAAGTAATTTAAAACAAGATATTGAGCAAGTTACTATTAAAGAAGAATTAACGCATGTTCACTCTTATCTAGAAATTGAGCTAGCGCGATTTGCTGAACGATTAACACTCTCTGAACATATTGATCAAACACTGCTCTCTATTAAGATACCTACTTTTACATTACAACCATTAATTGAGAATGCGATTAAACATGGCACTTCGACTTTATTAGGGCAGGGTGAGTTAAAAATTAATGTGTATCTAACGGAGCAACATAATACTAATGTTGTTGTATTAGAGGTGATTGATAATGCGGGCTGTTATAAAAAACCGGTCGATAGTAGTGGCTTAGGTACTCAGATTGTAGATAAGCGTATTAAAAATCAATATGGCGAACAATATGGTTTGACCTTAAGTTGCGTACCAAACAAGTTTACGAAAGCGACAATCACAGTACCGATATTAAGTAATTAGGAAATAAAATGTTAAAAGCAATTATTATTGATGATGAATTATATGCTCGAGAAGAGTTGAATGAGTTATTGGTTGAAAATAAAAACGTTGAAGTAATTGCAGAATGCAGTAATGCCATTGAAGGTTTAAAAGCCATTAATAGCCTAAAACCTGACGTGGTATTTTTAGATATTCAGATGCCACAAGTTACAGGGTTAGAGTTATTGAGTATGCTCGATCCTGAAACAATGCCGATTGTGGTGTTTGTGACGGCTTATGATCAATATGCGGTGAAAGCTTTTGAAGATAATGCGTTAGATTACCTATTGAAACCGGTGGATACTGCACGTTTAAATAAAACTATTAAACGAGTGCAATTAAGTTTAGAGAAAGAAGCCGCGTTACCAGACTACACACCAGTCGCAACTCAGCAACTAGAATTGATACCTTGTACTGGGTTTCAACGCGTTTTGTTACTAGAGCCAAGCGAGATAGAAATAGCCACCTCTGAACAAACCGGCGTTCATCTATTAACCTCAGAAGATAAACTGACGGCAAGTTTGTCGTTAAAAGTATTAGAAGAAAAAACCGTATTGATTCGTTGCCATCGTCAATACCTGATTAATCCTAGTTGCATTCGAGAGATCAAATTTTTGGATAATGGTTCGGCTGAAATCATTACTAAATCCAATCACAGTGCGCCTGTTAGTCGTCGTTATTTGAAGTTGATCAAAGATCGCTTCGGATTAGCATAAAAATTATCACCCCGTTAATGACTTGTTAACACAAGGTAAAAACCACTTAACAATTATAACAACCGTTTAAATGTGTATATAACCACTCAAGCAATCACTGAATGCTATTTCACAGTATCTGCTTATAGTGTCAGCATCTAACTAACGCACATTTTAAAAGGACTCAATTATGATTTGGTTTTTGTTTTGTTTAGCATTATTGCTAGGGGGCTATTTTATTTATGGGAGCTTCGTTGAGAAAGTCTTCGGTATTCAGAAAAAGCGTGAAACTCCCGCATACAAACAAGCAGATGGTGTTGACTACGTTGCGATGTCTACGCCTAAAGTTTATTTAGTTCAATTACTTAACATTGCTGGTGTGGGCCCGATTTTTGGTCCTATCATGGGCGCATTATACGGTCCAGCTGCAATGTTATGGATTGTACTAGGTTGTATTTTTGCTGGTGGTGTACATGATTACTTCTCTGGAATGTTATCGGTACGTAATGGCGGTGCTTCTGTTCCTTCTATTACCGGTAAATACTTAGGAAACAACGCAAAACACTTTATGAATATTTTTGCGTTAGTGTTATTACTGTTAGTAGGGGTGGTATTTGTATCAGCACCTGCAGGCATGATCACTAATTTAGTTAATGAACAAACTAGTATGAATGTTTCATTAATGTCGATGGTTGCTATTATCTTTGCTTATTACGTGATTGCGACGATTGTACCAGTCGATAAAATCATTGGTCGCTTCTATCCTTTCTTTGGTGCGCTTTTAATCTTCATGTCAGTTGGTTTAATTACAGCCGTTGTTGTTTCTAGTGACCATACATTATTAGGTGATTACGAAGTGAGCCAAATGTTCACTAACATGAACCCTAACGATTTACCTCTATGGCCAGCATTATTTATTACCATTGCTTGTGGTGCGGTATCTGGTTTCCATGCAACACAATCTCCTTTAATGGCACGTTGTCTTGAGAATGAAGGAAATGGCCGTTTCGTATTCTATGGTGCAATGATTGGTGAAGGGGTTATCGCGCTAATTTGGTGTGCTCTAGCATTATCTTTCTTCGGTTCAGTTGAGTCTTTATCTGAAGCTATTGCAACGGGTGGTCCAGGTGCAGTGGTATACGGTGCATCATTCGGTTTACTAGGTGTGTTTGGTGGTATCTTAGCGTTCTTAGGTGTGGTTATTCTGCCAATTACATCAGGTGACACAGCATTCCGTTCAAGCCGTTTAATTTTAGCTGAATACTTTAATATGGAACAAAAAACCATGCGTAACCGTTTATTCATGGCACTCCCTTTATTTGTGCTAGGCGGTATCTTAACGCAAGTTGATTTCGGTATTATCTGGCGCTACTTTGGCTTTGCTAACCAAACAACTGCAGTAATGATGTTATGGACGGCAACCGCTTACTTAGCTCGCCATAATAAACTTCATTGGATTGCGACAGTACCAGCGATGTTTATGACAGCAGTAGTGATTACCTTTATCTTGAATAACTCTAACTTAGGCTTTGGTTTATCAATGCAAGTATCGACAGTGGTTGGTATCTTATCAACAGTGGCTATTACAGTGTATGTATTAACAAAATCTAAAAATAGCCGCTTTGTTAATGAGAAAGGCAATGTTATTGATGATGACGGTATAGAAGTGGTGCCACAGAAAAGTTAAGCATCATACATAAAACAAGTGATTAACTACATATTTACAAAGCCCATCTTAGGATGGGCTTTTTTGTATCGGTGATAATTAAGATTAGTGTGGAGGTTTAGTCTTCCAGTCTGACACAGAGGGATGCGAGCCATCGCATCGTACTTGTTATTGAATAAAACGACGTGATGAGTAGCTAATTAACCGATAGAAAATATTGTTTCGGCGCGAAGGCTTTAGCCTTCCAGTATGCGAGTCATCGCATAGTACTTGTTATTGAATAAAACGACGTGATGAGTAGTTATACCAATCACACTAATTAACTGATCTATTTTACTTGCTAAAATAACTTATTTCTTCGTTGTAATTTTCGCAAATAGAACAACTATTTAACTCAAATTACGCCTTAAACTAAGTCATTTTTTCTGCGTAAAATTTAGATCACTTATTTAATATAATTGGTATTAACTAACCGATAGAAAATATTGTTTTGGGGCGAAGGCTTTAGCCTTCCAGTATGCGAGCTATCGCATCGTGCTGGTGGTTACATTGAATACGGTGAATTTAATGTAGGCTAATTGTTTTTCTTCGCTAAATAAAAAGGCCAATTCACTAGGTAAATTGGCCTTAATACTATTACCCTGAGGAGGGTGTTTTAGACGTTGGACTAGTCTTCGTCTTCGTCGTAATCGTAGTCGTAATCTTCGTCATCCGCTTCTAATGCTTTAGCACGTGCTTCTTCACGCTTAGCTAAAAACTTCTCATTTGCGGCTTCTTTAGCAGCTGCAGCTTTTTCTGCTTGTGCATTACGTTCTGCACGACGCTCTGATTTACGTGCATTTGCTTGTTTTTGTTTTTCTAAGAATCCGAGTAATTCAGCTTCAGCCCATTCTTTGGCTAATGCTTCTGTTTCGAATCCGTCTTGTCTTTTTGATACGCTGCTTCTACGAGCGCTAACACGACGGGTGATTTCTGCACTCCAGGTATTAGCGTCCTGTTTGATTGTGTAATCGAACTTTTTTTGTTGGGTCATGAGCTATTCCTAGTTTTGACATTGTTATTGATTTAAGGCGCGCGATAGTAACACATATTGAAGGTATTCTTCATCGCTTATTTTTTGTTAATTTTAGCCCACTCAAATCCCTCATTACTTTTAATAACAGAAGGCTTTTTAGGAGCTTTAGGGGCTTTATGCTCTTGCTTTTTATCTTGAGTCGCTAAAATGCTACGGATCAGTTTAGTCGTTTCTGGATGTTTACTGCAAAAGGTTTTTAAATACAATATTTCAACGCGACTTCTCGCCCAAGGCGTTTGACGGAGGAACTTTAAACAGGACTTTTGTGTAGGGTTATTTAAAAAGCATTTTATGCCTAACTTTTCACCCATTTGTTGCCATGTATGTTTGGTTTGTAGTTCGGTTAATATTTGAGCTAATTTGATGCCATATAATGGGTCATTTGTTTGCATGCTGAGTCGTCTTTAAAGTGATATACAGTATTTACTTATTTTAGGTGTCAGCTTACAGCAAGTCGTGGTGAATGTTTAACTAAATGGCCAAATCAGGCCAATTTTATGATTTTAATCTATTCACTTATGTTGTTTGACCACTTATTATATGCCTAAAGCAAATGCAAAGAGGTATTGATGGCTTATATTCCAAGTAATTATAAAAGTTTAGAGAGTGACTATCGTGATAAAGCGCTTAAGTTGTTCCCATGGGTTTGTGGTAAATGCGCTCGCGAGTTTCCTTATTCAAACTTAAAAGAGTTAACTGTGCATCATATGGACCATGATCATAGTAATAATCCTGCCGATGGTAGTAATTGGGAATTATTGTGTATTTATTGTCATGACCACGAACATGATAAATATACACAGGCTGATTTATACGGAAGCCATGTTGAAGCGGGTGAAGATACCGTTGAAGCAGCTACTTATAATCCTTTCGCGGATCTCCTTTCTAAAATGAAAAAATAACAAATTATCTTAACAACACACAATCCCAAAGAGCAGGATTGTGTGTTGTTAAATGTGTTTTCTACTCTGTTTTAACTTTCCTGCTGTGTATTTTTTAACTTATTTTTAGCTATTTTTTATCATTTTTAGTATAAATTTCAAGCGTCTCCTGTGTTTGTGGTCAAATTTACATCATTATTTGTGTTGGCCTTATCGTTATTTGACGGCTGGCTCTTTACATTTATTAGACCGGTGTTAATTTGATGCCCGATTAAATTCTTGTTAGTCACTAAGAAAGATTTCATCGTTATCTCATTACATTAAGGAAAATATATGCAACAAGCAGTTGATTTTATCAATGGTATTATTTGGAGTCCCGCACTTATCTACCTGTGCTTAGCAGCAGGCCTATTCTATTCCATTCAAACCAAATTTGTTCAAGTTCGTTTATTCAAAGAGATGTATAGCTTACTGTTTTCAGGAAAGAAATCAGATAAGGGTATTTCATCATTCCAAGCCTTAGCCGTATCACTTTCAGGTCGTGTAGGAACCGGTAATATTGCCGGTGTTGCAGCTGCTATCGGTTTTGGTGGTCCTGGTGCCATTTTTTGGATGTGGGTTGTAGCCTTTTTAGGTGCTTCAACAGCTTATATCGAGTCTACTTTAGCGCAGGTTTATAAAGAAGTTGATGGTGGACAATATCGTGGTGGTCCAGCTTATTACATTGAAAAAGTAACAGGTCAACGTTGGTATGCAGTGATATTTGCTATTGCAACTATCGCCGCTTGTGGTCTTTTATTACCTGGTGTGCAATCAAATAGTATCGGTACTGGTATCGAAACAGCTTTTGGCTCTGGGATGATGGTTGTAACTAGCATTGGTACGTTCAGCGAAGCCAAAGTAATGACAGGTTTATTAATAGTAGTCATGCTTGGTTTTATCGTATTTGGTGGCGTAAAACGTATTGCTAGTTTCACACAAGTGGTTGTGCCATTTATGGCATTGGCTTACATCTTAGTTGTGTTTGTTATTATTGCTTTAAACTTCACGCAATTACCAAGCATCATTATGATGATCGTTGGTGATGCCTTTACCCCGATGGCAGGTGTAGGTGCAGCAATTGGTTGGGGTGTTAAACGTGGTGTTTACTCTAATGAAGCTGGTCAAGGTACGGGTCCTCATGCGGCAGCCGCTGCTGAAGTGGAACACCCTGCACAACAAGGCTTAGTTCAAGCGTTTTCAGTTTATATTGATACGTTACTTGTTTGTTCTGCAACTGCTTTTGCTATCCTTATTACTGGTGCATATAACGTACATGGGCTAGGAGATAGCTTCTTAGTGCAAAACGTCGCGGCAGATGTTGCAGCTAATGGGCCTGCATATACGCAAATGGCCATAGAGCGAGTATTACCAGGCATCGGTAAACCATTTATTGCTTTTGCTTTATTCTTCTTCTCGTTTACGACTATTTTGGCGTATTACTATATTGCCGAAACAAACGTGGCTTATTTACGTCGTACACTGAAACTACCTGATTTTACCTTCCTATTAAAAATTGTTTTAATCTCAGCGGCTTTCTACGGCACGATTAAAACCGCTAACTTAGCATGGGGATTAGGTGATATTGGTGTTGGCTTAATGGCTTGGTTAAATATTATTGGTTTACTGATTATTTTCTTCATGGGTAAACCGGCGATTAAAGCGCTAAAAGATTATGAAGCGCAACGTAAATTGAAACCAAAGTCATACCATTTTAATCCTGTTGAGTTAGGTATTGAAAAGGCAACTTTTTGGGAGCAAAGGTTCGAAAAGCGTAAAGGTAAAATTAAAGCTAAAGGTAAGCGATCTAAATAAATAATTTAGCTTAATAAAAAATACAAAACCGCCTTGAGAATAAACGCTCAATGGCGGTTTTTTACTTTATACCAATTACGTAAATAAGTGTTCTAAATTTTACGCAGCAAAAATGACAGAGTTCAAGGTGTAATTTGAGTCTTTCGTCGATTAACTTCGTTAATAGTCTATCGGAGAATTAACGATAAAATATTAACTCTTTAATAGTTGTTCTCTTTGCGAAAATTACAATGAAGAAATAAGTTATTTTAACAAGTAAAGTAGAGCAGTTATTTACGTGATTGGTATAATAGGGTTTACCGGTAAGTTATATATTTGCTTGAATTAATAGGAATTAAAAATGAACAGTTCACAACAAGTAGAATTAGAAGCAGCAGCATTTCGCCGTTTATTAAAACATTTAGATAGCCGTAAAGATGTGCAAAACATTGAATTAATGAATACCTCAGGTTTTTGCCGTAATTGCTTATCTAAATGGATGTTAGCAGAAGCACAGGAGCGTGATATTGAAATGGACTATGATCAGGCTCGTGAGCATGTTTATGGTATGCCATACAGTGAATGGAAAGAGAACCATCAATTGCCTGCCACAGAAGCGCAATTAGCTAAATTTGAAGCGCTTAACGCAAAAAAATAAAGCTTATCTAATCGTCATGTTAAATTACAAGTAAACCTAGGGCTTTAGCTTACTAAACAGGGAGGTTTACTTATTATTGTTGCTGTTTTTTTTGTGCAATTACGATGGTATTTAATTAGCATGACGTAGCAGGGGATTATTCTATTTCTCCAATGAACCAGATCTGAAATTCATTGATCTGATCTTGACTATCTTGATTCTCAGTTAGTAGATTATCTATCAGCGTATTAATTGAATCTTTATCATAATGAACTCCAACCAGTAATTCCGATAAGCTTTCAAAGGGCGTTGGGTCTAAGCTATCGGTGTATAGGTTTGCTTCTTCGATAATGCCATTGGTGATATTAAGGTAAACTTCGATACCGCCCCAAGAGAATCGTTCATCCATCGCATGGGTAAATTGCGGTGTTTTACCAAAATTCCAATTCCACTGACTATATTCACTGAAGGTCTGTTCTAAATTCGGTAGAGTTGAAAGACTTTTTGGTGAAATATATTCTATTTCAATGTTCGGATTTTTATCTTCATTGTAATATTCTAAATATGCCAAAATTAATGCATCACTTACGCCTTGATGGGTGATTCGCGGATTCACTAGGTTAAGATTAGTAACTCGAGACTTTATCGAGGTGATACCTTTAGCCGCAAGCTTTTTTGGGTTAGGGGTGAGGTAATTTTCAAGTCTGCTTAAATCTGCATTAATTAATAAAGTACCGTGATGAAAGCCACGATCTTTCGCTTCGCGATAAGCAGAGCCTGAAAACTTCTTTAATATATCACCATCTTTGATCACTAAATCATTTCTGCCATTAGCTTCTGCATCAATATTAAAGGTTTTTAATGCATCAATAACAATTTGTGTAGAAACGCTTTTATTGTATTCAGGTTTACCGGCCATGAAGGTGAAGTTGGTATTTCCAAGGTCATGAAATACAGCTCCACCGCCCGTTTTGCGTCTTGCTAACGTAATACCGTCTTGTTGTATTCTTTCTGTATTACATTCGCGCCATGGATTTTGTGCTCGTCCAATAACCACAGTGTCTGCATTTCGCCATATAAATAAAACACGATGAAAAGGATTCATCTTCAGGTAAATAACCTCTTCAACAGCGAGATTAAACCAAGGGTTAGTCGATGTAGAAACTAATACACGTGTTTTGTTCATATTGGGCTCTTAATTAATAAAGATAGAGTAAATATTCTGATGTTTATATTATCATACAACACATTATTGATAACGATAATCATCCGTACTAGTTAGGTTACATACTATTTTGAAATTGATTAATCAATTGTTAGAATAAGCGTGATTCAATAATGTTATTACGCTAACAATAATAAATTATTTTGAATATTTCTACCTATTATTGATTATATTTAATTTAAGGTAAGGATTACTAAAGTAAAACACACAAGCATTCGCTAAATTTATTATTTTTTTGTCTTAGTTTTCACTGTTGATACAATTATTACCTGCTACATTAAAGTGATAGAGAGCCTGAAAAAGCTGAAAAGTCATTGTCTTAAACAGTTTTCAGTTGCTTTTTTAGGGCGATGATCATGTCGAAAATACTTGAATCAGACAATTGTGCTAGCATCGACCGATTTGGCAAACAGTCATCATCCACATAATCTACAAAATCACCGGCAGCATCAAAGATTAACGTATCAAAGGCAAGACGATCTTTTCCGTATAACCCCCGGTGGATCATATCAGCGGAAAAAACCAATAAATCGCCAGCATTGAGTGGGACTTGCTTACCTGTTGAAAGTTCATCACTACAGAATTTTCTTTTTCTTGCTAAACGAACATCAAGCTCTTCCTGTGTATCCCAACGAGTGTGAGAACCAGGTACAAGCTCCATACCTGGTTCATCAAATAACGGTACGCGAAAATGCACCACGCGCGTTTCTTTAATAGCTTGTTGCTGGCCTGCTAGATCATGGTCATATTGACAATCTCGATGCCAAAAGTTTTCTTGTTGCTTGGTGCAGGGATTAAAAAATAATTGTGTATTCATAAAGGCAGGGCGATCCGGTAGCACAGTATTAATGATAGCCATCATCTTTTCTGAACTAATGAACTTAAACAAGGTTAAACGCTGCTGATCGTTTAAGAATTGGCTACCTGTAATTAAAGAAGAGTTAAAGGCTTCATGTTGATAAAACGCCAAATGCTCCGCTTTCCAAGCTTCATGGAATTGCAGGATAGTGTTCCGTAATATGGCCAGCTCTTCGCGACTAAAATAATCACGGATAACAAAGTAACCTTGTTGCTCATACTCTTGGCTAAGTTGTATCAAGTTACTGTTCATTGTCTTTGTTGCCTTTATTCCGCGATTAAATGGAGGAGGATAATAACCGAAAATGCAATGAAATGTTATTGATCTTATTGTCGGCTATAAAAGGCCATGGCTGATGGGGTATGCTCTGGTAGCTTGTATTTAAACAGAATGATAGCGGTTTATAGTAGCGCTCTGTTTGTTATGAATTTTGTTATTAATGTTGTTACCAATGTCGTTTGTAAATATATAAAAAATGATCACGGCTGGTGGGCGAATTAAGCCTCAGCTTAGCATCATGAGCGGAGAAGCTCTGCGACTACTTTTTTCAGCCTCCCTTGAAGGTGCGATGAATAAAACAAACCACTTCGCTCTTTACCTCGTTGCATTATTTTACTCAGATGCAGTTTGTTTCGGGGCGGTGGCTTCAGCCTCCCTTGTAGATGCAATGAATAAAAAAAGCACTTCGCTTGTTACCTTTTAGCATTTTTTGCGATGAATTTTTGTTTTGGCTTTTGCTTTAACGCAAGCAGGGAGACTAAAGTCACCGCCCCGGGTTAGAGATTGAGTGTTCTTTTGGGGCGGTGGGCGAATTAAGCCTCAGCTTAGCATCATGAGTGGAGAAGCTCTGCGACTTCTTTTTTCAGCCTTCCTTGAAGGTGTAATAAGTAAAAAATATTTCCCTAATTACCTTATTACACTTTATTTCGATGCAGTTTGTTTCGGGGCGGTGGCTTTAGCCTCCCTTGTAGATGCAGTTAATAAAACAAAGCACTTCGCCTCTTTACCTTGTTGCATTTTACTTAGATGAAGTTTGTTTTGGTTTTTTACTTTAACGCAAGCAGGGAGACTAAAGTCACCGCCCCGGGTTAGAGATTGAATGTTCTTTTGGGGCGGTGGGCGAATTAAGCGTCAGCTTAGTCTCATGAGTGGAGAAGCTCTGCGACTTCTTTTTTTAGCTTACCTTGTAGGTGCAACAAATAAAACAACACTACACTAGTTACCTTGTTGTATTCAACTTCGATGCAGTTTGTTTCGGGGCGGTGGCTTCAGCCTCCCTTGTAGATGCAATGAATAAAAAAAGCACTTCGCCTCTTTACCTTGTTGCATTTTATACCAATCACACTAATTAACTGATCTATTTTGCTTGTTAAAATAACTTATTTCTTCGTTGTAATTTTCGTAAATAGAACAACTATTTAACTCAAATTACGCCTTGAACTCAGTCATTTTTCCTGCGCAAAATTTAGATCACTTATTTAATATAATTGGTATTACTTAGATGAAATTTGTTTTGGTTTTTTACTTTGATGCAAGCAGGGAGACTAAAGTCACCGCCCCGAAGTAGAAATTCAGTATTCCTTTGGGGCGGTGGGCGAATTAAGCGTCAGCTTAGTATTATGAGCGGAGAAGCTCTGCGACTGCTTTTTTCAGCCTCCCTTGTAGGTGCAATGAATAAAACAGAGCACTTCGCTCTTTACCTTATCGCATTTTACTCAGATGAAGTTTGCTTACTGGCAAATACTTTAAAATCTGTCCTTTTTATATGCTCTATCTTGAGTTGCTTTAATCGCAATAGATAAATCAATTAGCTCATATTTTTACTAAGATTGGCATAATATAAATAATGCCAATAAAAGCTTATTTAGCAGCAATAATTTGCTCGACAATCTCATTCATGTCATTCGCTATAATCTCAGGCTTTAAATATTGCGGATGATAAGGTGTCCCAGAGCGATTGATATAAGCTGCTGACATACCTGCTGAAAGGGCGCCATGTGTATCCCAATCATGCGTTGCGACTAAGCGAAGTGAATCGATAGGTTGAGACAGTAGCTTAGCAGCATACTGGTAAACCTTTGGATCCGGCTTGAAGCTACCTGTTTCTTCAACTGAAATAATTTGGTCAAAGTCTTCAAGCAGGCCTGCGTTGTCGATTTGTTTATTGATCAATGCTGATGACGAATTTGAAAAGGCAATGGTTTTATAACCGTTTGCACGTAACTTAGCTAGCGAGGGTTTGATATCGTCATGCGGTTTTAAACTGCTAAAAGTGGAGAGAATATGATCACGATCTTCACTGCTTAATTTAACGCCTTTACGCGCGGCAATATTTTCTAGGGCATCAGATGCAAGGCTCGCAAAAGCGCTCTTATTACCCGTTAGTGAACAGACGGTAGAGGTGTGAAGTAAGTGGGAAAACCATAGGTTTAGGGTACTTTCATCGTTAAACACGGCCATAAATTTAGGTTTCAGTAGATTTAAATTTAGGACGGTTTCATTAATATCAAATAAAATGGTCTGGTTTTTCATGGTCTATCCTCTGTGAAGTATTTCAGTGTGTAGACTGATCTAGCAAGGTTTAACAATCTCATTACTCGCGTAATAACGCCAGTTTTATTTTGAAATACAGATAAATTTATCATCTATCTTATTGTATTACTTAATCTTTATGATGCAGGTCGTGAATTGCCATTAAATGATAGCGCTTAATGTTTTACTTAAGTTGATAAAATTGCCTATAAGAAAAGGCCATACATTTAAAATGCATGGCCTGTATCGTTAGCGAGCAAATTGGTTACTATAGTTTAACAACTAGTTTGCCTTTATTTGCGCTCTCTGTGAAGAGATTCAATCCATCAATAGCAGAGGTTAATCCTTCTAATACATGCGTACGATGTTTGATTTTTCCATCCATCACATACGGGGTTAATTTCTCTAGTAATTTTGGCACTTCATGGAAGTGATCTGGCATTGTGAAGCCTTGAATAGTGATACGGCGTTTAATCACGTTCAACCAGCTTGGTCCTGGTGCAGGTACATCACTGTGATAATCTGATATCAAACCACATACTACCGCGCGGCCATGAGCATTCATGCGATCTAAAATCAATGACTGGATTGGACCACCTGTATTTTCAAAGAACACATCGATGCCATCAGGTGCTGCTTTTGCTAATTGCCCATCTAAATCATCGCTTTTATAGTTAATTGCAGCGTCAAAGCCTAATTCATTAACTATCCAATCTGCTTTTTCTTGGCTACCAACCACACCAATTACTCGTAAACCTTCAGCTTTTGCTAACTGACCTACAATTGAACCTACTGAACCTGCTGCGCCAGTTACGATCAGCGTTTCGCCTTTTTGTGGTTTACCCACGTAGAATAACCCTTGTGTTGCAGTTAAGCCCGGTAAAGCAAAGACAGATAAAATGCTTTCATCTGGTAGGTCTGCTGTTACTTTGTTTAACCCTTTACCGTCGCCTAGGTAATATTCTTGCCAACCCATCATGCCCATTACACGGTCACCAACAGTAAAGTCAGGGTGGTTACTTTCGATCACTTCTCCGATACCAGAGCTGCGCATCACGTCACCTAATTCAACCGGCGGGATATAGCTGTTTCTGTCTGAACTCATCCAGCCGAACATTGCTGGATCTAATGACATTAGCGTTTGTTTTACAATAATTTGGCCAGGTGCCGCTTTGTCTAATTGTTTTTCTACAACTTCAAATAATGATGAATCGATATGTGCGCCTTCAGGGCGTTTGATTAAGTTAATCGCTGTAAATGTAGTCATTATGTATTCCTTTTTGTGTTGGGAATGAAGCGTTCTGTTACGTTATGAAATGATTATGCACCTTTGAGTTTATAAGATATATTACCTAATTTGCCTTTGTTTATTGTCTTTTAGACAATAATGGTGAGTAAAGGAGCTATTTTGGATCAATTACGAGCGTTAAAATACTTTATCAGCGTTGTGGAAACGGGCAGTTTTACTAAAGCAGCAGAAAAATTCTCAGTTCCTGCTTCATCTTTATCACGACGTATAGCAGATTTAGAAAAAGGATTAGGGGCGACATTATTAAAGCGCACCACACGTGTTGTGACCTTGACAGAAATCGGAGAGCGCTACTATCAGCAAGTGAGTAGTATTGTGCAATCCTTAGAAATAACCGATGAGTCCGTCCGAACCTATCAATCAACGCCAATGGGTGTATTGAATATTAGTTCAACCGTTGGTTTTGGTGAGCAGATATTATTGCCATTGTTGGATGAGTTTTCAGAACGCTATCCACAAATTACCCTTAACGTAACATTAAGCGACGAGCTAACAACCTTAGCTTACGACCAAGTGGATATTGCGATTCGAGGTGGATATGCGCCAGATGAGCATGTAGTGGCCATTAAGTTAATGGATAATCGTTTCATTGCTGTTGCATCACCTGATTATCTTGAGCAGCAAGGGATGCCAACGAATGCGCTAAGTTTACGCCATTACCAAGGTTTGTATTTTAAAACGCCGACAGGCCCTTTACCTTGGTTATGTGAAATACAGGGACAGTGGCAAGATATCTCGGCGCCTGCGCATTTAATTACTAATAATACTGATTGGTTAATACAAAAAGCGCTTCAAGGCAAAGGGATCTTAATGCTTCCGCGCTGGGCTTTAGTCGATAAACTGGAAGCAGGGGAGTTAGTTGAATTAACCTTAGAGCCGGCAATCACTGTGACGCAAAATCCTAATTTAGGTTTATTTTTACTGTATCAAAAGCAGCGTTACCGTGTACCTAAATTAAAAGCGGCTATCGACTTCTTAGTAGCTCGCATTAAAACAATTGAAGAGAGCCAAGACAAAAATCTAGCCAATACTATTTATCACATAGAGTAGCTTATCTGACTGAGCATATCGCTTTACTATAAATGGCATTGTTGAGAGCGTTGAGAGTACTAAGCTAAATAATTGTCAAAGGTAAAACTGGCGATAAATATTGAGTTGCGTTATGCCAGTATGGGTCAAGTTCAAGCGAAGTGACTGATATTTACTTTGTCGCTTCGCTGTTCAATAGAGCTCGATTAGACTTCAGGTAAATCAAACCACAGTGCTTCGAGTTGTGTTTCGCTTTTAATATCTATTGTCTGCATTGGCTCTACCGCAAAAGCATCACCTGGTTCGAAAGTTTGCCCGTTAGCAGTGATAGTCCCTTTGATAATATGCAGATAACCAATGCGTTGTTGTGTTTGCAAAGCAATGCTTTGATCTTTCTCTAAAACCAATCGAGACAGGTATGCATCCTGATGGATTGACAATGAGCCATTATCACCAGTTGGACTCACTAGCGTGGTCAATGGACCATCTTGTGGCAACTTTTTTTGCTCATAACTGGGTTTAATACCGTTAACATTTGGTTGGATCCAAATTTGTAGAAACGAGACTTTATCAGTATCAGATGCATTAAATTCAGAGTGCCTAACACCTCGGCCAGCGCTCATGCGTTGCACTTCACCTGCAGAAACAAGGTAATCGTTACCAGTGCTATCTTGATGTTTTAAAGCACCTTCAATCACATAGGAGATAATCTCCATATCGCGATGACCGTGCTCAGCAAAGCCTTTCCCCGGCATGACCATGTCATCATTAATAACGCGTAAGACTGAGACTCCCATGTGTTTAGGGTCGTAGTAGTCACCGAATGAGAAGGAGTGTTTGCTCTTTAACCAACCAAAATTAGCGACGCCTCTGTCTTGTGCTTTTCTGATGTATTTCATAAATTAAATCCTCATTGCAGTTGATGGCGTTGATACTAATGGGTTTAACTAGCAGTTAAAATTAGTTAATTTCGCGTTTAATGTTCTATTAATGAGAATGATCTTATTTTATTAAACGCGATACTGGGCATGACAATGCAATGTTAATTCACTGGCATTAATACAGAGAAGGGTTTTACTCACTGGTTGATGGTTTAGGACAATTTGCTTTTAATTTATTGATAAAATATTGCGCGACCGGGCCTAGGCTATCGATATCTTTATAGGCTAAATAAAGTGGTGCGGTACGCTCTCGGTTTTCCTCAAGCTTTAAGGGTAATAAGCTGCCATCGTTTAATTGATCTTCAATCAAACTGAGTGGTAGCCAAGCAAATCCTAATCCTTTACTGATCATATCAATAGAGCTTTGCATATGGCTTACTGTCCAGCGTTGATTTGCTTCTAACCAGCCTTCATTGGCGCGTTCTGTATTCTTCAATTTAGCTGAATCTCTAACCACAATTTGGCGGTAGCCCTTTAGATCTTCTAATGTTAATTTGCGTTGCAGTTGCTGAAGCGGGTGGTCTGGGCTAGCAACCGCACCAAACTTAACCTGGCACAGGTGTTCGCTAAACTGAGTCCCGAGTAAATTAGGAGAAATAGCAATATCAGCATCATTATTCTGGAGCATTTCATTCGCACCACTTAAAATAGATTCTAATAGCTCAATTTGCACTAAGGGGAATGTCGCTGATACCTCTTCTAATACTTTATAAAGCAGCGCACGCGGGAAAATCTCATCCACGGCGATCTTTAAATGTGTTTCAATGCCTTGGCTGAGCGTCATGCCAATCGCTTCGACTTTTTTAGCCTCATCCAACAAATAATGAGAGCGCTTTAAAATCATCTTGCCCGCTTCGGTCAATACCGTTGTTCTGCCTTGAATGGTAAACAGTTTAACGCCAAGCGAAGCTTCTATCTTGCTCACCGCATTATGAATACTGGATTGGCTTTTATAAACGCCCTGTGAAGCCTGATTAAAGCCCCCAAACTCAACCACAGCATGAAACATTCGCCACTGTTCTAAGGAAATTTTTAGCATGATTTACTCACTTATAGAGTGATAACTAGGGTGATCGTTAGAAGCTCAATTTGATGTTTCAGGCTAGATCTTTTGCCGATTAAAACTCAATTTACTTAGATTCGATAAAACAGAATGAACACCATCGAGACAAGGATTATCACAAGCGATTGGTTAATCTGTCAATCGTTCGTTTTAATAGAATGTAATGTTAGTAATTAAGCAATTTTTATTTGCTTAGGTTTACTCAATAATAGCGTCATTAATTAATGCCGGTTACAGCAACTATCAGATTATAAGGAGTTATTATGAGCAGTATCTTATTTATTAAATCATCTTTAAATGGCGAGCAAGGTCAATCGAATCAGCTAGGACAAGCACTGGTTTCACAGCTTGCTACTGACCCAACAGTGAAAGTAGTAGAGCGCGACTTAGCGGCGGATAATTTACCGCATCTTTCACAAACTGAAATGGCCGCATGGATGACAGAAGCAAAAGATCGCACTGCACAGCAAGCTGATTTAGCGGCAACATCTGATAATTTAATTGCAGAGCTTCAAGAGAGCGATACGATTGTGATCGGCATGCCTATGTACAACTTCGGCATACCTTCTACCTTTAAAGCATGGGTAGACAGAGTGGCAAGAGCGGGTATCACTTTTCGTTATACCGAACAGGGACCTGTGGGATTATTGACGAATAAAAAAGTAATTGTGGTAGCTGCTCGAGGTGGTATTTACGCAGGCACAGAGAAAGATTCTCAAACTCAATATTTAAAAGACTTTTTGGCTTTTATCGGCATTAAAGACGTGACTTTTATCTATGCAGAAGGGCTTAACATGCCAGGCAGTGACGAGCGTTTATCAGCTGCACAGCAGGCGATCAGTGAAATCTCACTATAACAATTATTATCAATCACTCTTGATTTTCTAAACCCTATATAAGGACAAAAAATGAACCCTTTACTTAACAAAATCACAGGCTCACAAGCTGGTTATGCTGCACTGGCTTTACGTATTCCGATTGCCATTATCTTTATCGCCCACGGTTCACAAAAACTATTTGGTTTATTTGGCGGGTATGGTTTAACCGGAACAGGCCAGTTTATGGAGTCCATTGGTTTAGCACCGGGATTTTTAATGGCATTGTTTGCTGGCAGTGCAGAGTTCTTTGGTGGTTTGCTAATATTAATAGGGCTATTGACGCGTCCCGCTGCAATGGTACTAGCGATCACCATGCTAGTTGCGATATTCACCGTTCATATCAGCAACGGTTTATTTCTTGCCAACAATGGCTACGAATTTGGACTCGCTTTATTTGCAGCAAGCCTATCACTAGCATTTTCAGGAGCAGGGCGATTCGCTATTGATAACCTGATTCATAACAGTACTGCTCATAAATAACCAACAAAAGAAGTGACTGTCTTGAAGAAAGGCTCACTTTTACTTCTGTCTTGTAAGCTTATTTTGTTGATAAGGTTGCAAGGCAGTTAACCATCGATAATGACTGCAGGTTAGCTTTAATCCAGTGGTAACAATGTTGGGATCAACTCGCTTAATTTACTTGCTAATTTTTGATGCTCTTCCAAGTGCAATGTATAGCGTCCTTTAACTTCTGCCTTACAACTTATTTTGTTGGTAAGTTCATAAGACAGCTAGCTATTTATAATGATGATTTGCAGGTTAGCTTTAATCCAATGGTAACAATGTTGGAAGTAACTCGCTTAGTTGACTAGCTAGTTTTTTGATGTTCTTCTAAGTGCAATATATAGCGTCTTTTTACTTCTACCTTGCAATCCAATTTTGTTGATAAGGTTGCAAGGATGAACCATCGATAATGACTAGCAGATAGCTTTAATCCAGCGGTAACAGTATTGGAAGTAACTCGCTTAATTTACTTGCTAATTTTTGATGTTCTTCCAAGTGCCAATGTATACCTTCTTTATCACAAGGTTTTACTACCGCAGCTGCGTCTAAAAAGTGACAACCAAGTTCTTCTGCTCGCAGAGCATAATATTTAGCAAGCTGTTCAGATTTAGCTTGTGCACCATCCCAGCCTTCTTTGCCATTATCGAGCTCGTAAACATGCGCTGGAGAGATTAATAACACTGCTGGTGGTTTCGTCATGTAATTATTTTTAAAGTTTTTGACCACTTCAACCAAACGCGCAGCACCTTTAGAGATATCACTGGCAGTGACATTGTATCTTGATTTCAGATCGTTAGTGCCGAGCATAATAACCACTAGGTCAGGGTGGTGGCTGCCAAGGCAAGGAAGTAGATAATCCAATCCATTTTTACCTGCTTCAAAAGGGTCTTCAAAGACAGTAGTACGGCTATTTAATCCTTCTTCAATAATACGGTATTTACCCGCTAGGTGAGATTGCAACAACATAGTCCAACGTTCAGAAACACCATAACGTCGCATTTCGCTAGGTGAATATCCCCAAGTATTAGAATCGCCAAAACATAAAATCGTTTTCATTTATCAATATTCCTCTGTAGTAACACCGAATGATTTATAGCCACATCAACTATCTTAACAAGTAAAAACCAGCAAACATACCCATAGCTTCTACGCAAATTCTAATTTCGGGGCGGTGACTTCACTCTCCCTGCCTGCGTCAACCCAAAAACCAAAGCTTTCTTTAGGGGCGGTGGCTTTAGCCTCCCTGCTTGCGTCAAAGCAAAAATCCAAAGCTTTCTTTAGGGGCGGTGGCTTTAGCCTCCCTGCCTGCGTCAAAGCAAAAAGCCAAAACAAAATTCACCGAGCATAACGCAACAAGATAACGAGCGAAGTCATTTCTTCTATTCATTACATCTTCAATGGAGGCTGAAAAAAGGAGTCGCAGAGTTCTAATCTCGGGGCGGTGGCTTTAGCCTCCCTGCCTGCGTCAAAGCAAATAACCAATACAAAAATCATTGAGTACAACGCAACAAGTGAAGTGCTTTCTTCTCTTCATAGCATTTTCAAGGGAGGCTGAAGCCACCGCCCCAAAGGACTTTCAGATTCTAACTATTTACTGTTTACCCGTTTCTAAAACCAAAGCCCTCATTAGGGGCGGTGACTTCAGTCTCCCTGCCTGCGTCAAAGCAAAAAGCCAAAACAAAAATTCATCGAGCATAACGCAACAAGATAACGATCGAAGTCATTTCTTCTATTCATAACATCTTCAATGGAGGCTCAAGCCACCGCCCCAAGGAACTATTAACTTTTATCCTGGGGCGGTGACTTTAGTCTCCCTGCTTACGCCAAAGCAAAAAACCCAAAAAAACTCATCGAGCATAACGCAACAAGGTAATAAGCGAAGTACCTTCTTTCACTAATAGCATCTTCAATGGAGGCTGAAGCCACCGCCCCCAAGGAACTATTAGCCGCTGACCAAGGGCAGTGACTTTAGTCTCCCTGCTTGCATCAATCCCAAAAAAAACCAAAAAAATTCATCGAGAACAACGCAACAAGGTAACAAACAAAGTACTTTCTTTATCCCAACAAAAAAGCAGAGACATTTGCCTCTGCTTTTAAACGTTTGAGATTAAGAGGAGCATTTCACTCCTCTAAATAAGCAATTAAGCTTGTGGTCTTACTAAATATTTCTCACCTGTTGCTAACTTAGCGTAAGCAGCGATTGAATCTAATTGTAACATCTCTGATAGCGACACTTCATGTGTGTAGTGGCTAGCAAATGTTGTCGTGATCTCATTCGCAATACGTTCACGCATTGCTGCAACAGTTTCAGTACCTAGCTTACCTAGTATATTGAACAATAAGAAACCATTGATACCCCATGCAAAACCAAAGTTACGATTAATAGTAATAGGGCCGCGGTTTAGAGCACCATAAATATAAACTTGCTTGAAAGTATCTGAGCCATAAATTGTATGCTCTTCCATCTCTTTTGCTGCAGCGGCTTCCATACAGTTCAAGATATCACTGCTTAACTGACCACCACCAATCGGATCAAACGCAATCGTTGCACCTGTTTCAGTAATCGCATCTGTTAAATCAGTCAGGAAAGATTCACTGCTAGAGTTAACAACATATTTAGCACCCATATCACGTAGTAGCTTTTCTTGTTCAGGTTTACGAACAATATTGATTAAATCAATACCATCAGCAATACAAATACGGTTTAGCATTTGTCCAAGGTTAGACGCTGCCGCTGCATGAATAATCGCTTTATGACCTTCAGCACGCATCGTTTCTACCATCGCTAACGCAGTTAAAGGGTTCACGAAAGATGAAGCACCTTCTTTAGCCGTTGTACCTTCTTTTAAAACTAAACAGCTTTGCGCTTTAGCACTAATAAATTGACGATAAGTACCGCCACCGATCACAGCAACCATTTTTCCCATTAAAGCTTGTGCTTCAGGTGATGAACCAGCTGCAACCACTGTACCTGCACCTTCATTACCAACGGCGACGGCTTTACCAACACGTTTCTCAAGAGAAGGCATAAACTGAGCTGGAACATCTGCAGTGATCACTGGGCTTTCAGGAGTACCTGATTGTGTCGCATTCGCCATATCTGCAGCATTAAATAAAACACCTAAATCAGAAGGGTTTAAAGGTGCAGCTTCAAGGCGAACGACAACCTCATCGTCAGCTGGCTGTGGCATATCGATATCTTGTAAAGCCAGTGTTAGTTTGTTGTCTTCGCTGATTGTTGAAGTAAGTTGGATATTTGTCATTGATATATTCTCCTGAACATAATTTGATTGCTAACCAATTAATAGATTGTATTGATTAGCTTTTTTATTTGTTAGCTTATTTTTGATGCCAATAAAGCAGGTTTACTTAGCGTTAATTAGCGCTGTCACTTTTTCAATAAATTCGGGCATATTCGCATCACGATCTGCTGCAATCTGTTGAGCAATTTCAGATTCACCCATCGAATCATTCCACGCCTTCATTCCTGGTATGTCAGCTAAGACATCCCAATCAAGCTGACTTGATCCAAACTTAATAACAATCTGATTCACGTAATACACGTATATATCTGCCATAGTAAAGTCATTACCAGCTACCCAAGGTGTAAATTTACATAGATGATTTAAAGCAGTGATGCCGCGTGTTAATACTTGACGTACTTCAGCTTTAAGCGACTCTGGAGCATCAGTACCGGAAAAAACATAAGGAATAAATCGTCTGCATGGCAGTTCAAAATAAAGCTCTGCGATTTTCATTATTTGACGCACAACAGCTCGCTCGCCATTGTCTTGCGGATAGAGTCGAATCTCTGGGTATGTTTCTTCTAAGAAATCACAAATCACGCTCGACTCAGAAAGATTTAATCCTTCAGCCGTAGTAATAGCCGGTACTTTACCAACAGGACTAACAGCTAATAGCGCCTCACTGCCTGCATAAACGAGGTTTTCTTGAAAGGGCAGTTGTTTATAGAGTAATACGTGCTTCACTAAATTGTAGTAGTTACTAGCGGCAAAACCGTGCAAAGTAATCATAATTCACTCTCTATTATTAAGATAAAGTATTAAGGCGATTTATTTATAAATGGTGTCTAAAACTTGTTTTTCAATGAGACTAAATCACTTTCATGAAAGAGTAGTGACACAATCAAAGTAACAACATCGAAACTAACAAGGTTTACGTTGGATACATTATTACTTGTTTTTATGTGGTGATATATGGGGATAAACACGGAACACTATTGTTTTTAAGACAATAATGAAGGGAAACTCCTTATGTATTGATACTCTGCATTTATTTCAATAGCTGAACTTTAAAGTGTCTTAGCTAAGTCTGCGTTTAACTCAACTTGTAAGTCATATTTTAAACACCATCGAACATACGAGTACGAGCATTATTGAGGTGGCTTTTCATTGCTTCTCGAGCTGCAGTTGAGTCACCATTCTGTATTGCAGTAACAATTGCAAAGTGTTCTTTTTGTACAAGCTCTAATCGCGAAGGAGAGTGTCGTAAGGATAAATTTCGAGTGATATTAATACCTTCTTTGACACTTTTTTCCAGAGATTTTAATACTGTACTATAGAAGTAATTATTTGCTGCATCGATGATTGCATAATGAAAACTAAAGTCTTCATCGGTAGCAAGTTTACTTGAAGCATTTGCAATATTAATTCTTTCGTATGCTTGAATAATATCTTCTAGTTGTGTACTTGTTCTTCTACTGGCAGCTAAACCTGCAGCTTCAGATTCTAAATTAGCGCGAAATTCAAAACAGCGTTGAATATCTGAAATGCTTGAGAGAGGTGAGAATTTTAAAACGTTGCTGTCAGGTTTTTTTATAACGTAACTTCCAGATCCTCGTCGAGACATTATCAAGTCATCTTCTCGAAGGCGAGCCAAGGCTTCTCTGAGGATCGGACGTGAAACATTAAACTCTTTACATAATTGTGTCTCTGCAGGTAGCTTAGAATTGAGCTCATAAACACCATCTATTATAGCTGTCAGTATTTGTTCATAAACGATTGCACCTAATGATTGTTGATGGTTTGTTGGTAGGCGTTTGATTTTGCTCATAAGTTAATTTTTCCAGCGTCTAAGCAATTAAGCTATCTAAGCTTTATTAGGTTTAATACAGTGTTTCAATTTTCACTTAAAAATGAAAATACCGCGATATTACCGTTTTATATGAAAAATTGTAGTACCTTAATCAAAATATTAATTAATCGGATCAATAAGTTTGAATTAGACAAAATACAATATGGCTGTCTATTATTATTTATAACAAGTTTTATCTTATTTATTAGCGCTTGTAATGATCCGAAAATGGACTCAGACGATATCTACCCGTTAA
Source organism: Psychromonas aquatilis (assembly GCF_038155185.1). Taxonomy (NCBI): domain Bacteria; kingdom Pseudomonadati; phylum Pseudomonadota; class Gammaproteobacteria; order Alteromonadales; family Psychromonadaceae; genus Psychromonas; species Psychromonas aquatilis. The sequence goes on along the minus strand of NZ_JBAKAZ010000009.1, from coordinate 66,850 downwards.
TAATATGGCGCCCGTTAGACAATTCATTTTTAAAAATATCCAATTAGTTCCTTAATGATTGTGAAACTTTCGCTCTATTAATCAGAGATATTTATAAATAAGTTCGAAGATGAAGTATTGATGACTTCAAACTCCATCTTCGGTTAAGGTAAGTTAATTAACACGTTTTCCATCAAATAAATGAGGTAAGTCAACTGAGTTTTTATCTGTTAGTGTTTCAGGAAGAAGGGCTTGTGGTAAATTCTGGTAACAAACCGGGCGTAAGAAACGATAAATTGCTGCACTACCTACAGAGGTAGTGCGAGGATCAGATGTCGCAGGGAACGGTCCTCCATGTACCATGGCATGACAAACTTCAACACCTGTTGGCCAACCGTTAACCATTATGCGGCCTGCTTTATCTTCCAGTATTGGTAATAATGCTTTAGCGAGATCTAAGTCAGTATCATCCATTTGCAATGTGGTTGTTAATTGTCCCTCAAGTTGTGATGCAACGGATAGCATTTCATCAATATCTTTACACTCTACGACTAAAGATGTTGAACCAAAGATTTCATCTCGTAATGTTTGATCTTTTAAGAAGTCTTCTGCGGTGGTAATAAATAAACCAGACTGACAACCATTTGGTTGATTACTTTCAATCCCGTAACCTAACGATTTCACTGATTTAGATTTAGCTAAGGTACTTACACCATCTTTATAAGCTTGATAAATACCTGCAGTTAACATAGTTTGCGGTGCTGCATCAAGGATTGTTGTGGTTGCTGTTGACAAAAACTTATCAAGTGCCTTACCGCTTAACGCAATCACAACTCCGGGATTTGTACAAAATTGTCCTGCACCCATGGTTAATGAACCAATAAATCCTTCTGCCAATTTGTGGCCTCGAGCCTCAAGTGCATCGGGTAGCAAGAAGACAGGGTTGATACTACTCATTTCTGCATAAACAGGGATAGGTTCTGTACGTGCTTGTGCAATTTTCATTAAGGCAAGGCCTCCACTACGAGAGCCTGTAAACCCAACTGCTTTAATACGTTGATCAGTAACTAATGCTTGTCCCAATTCATTACCTATTCCGTAAAGCATAGAAAATACACCTTCAGGTAAATCACATTTTGTAACCGCAGATTGGATTGCTCGACCAATCATTTCAGATGTTCCAGGATGAGCTGAGTGTGCTTTAACAACAACAGGACACCCTGCTGCAAAAGCTGAAGCAGTATCGCCTCCAGCTACACTAAAGGCTAATGGGAAGTTACTTGCACCAAATACAGCGACCGGACCTACAGCGATATTTTGTAAGCGTAAGTCTACTCTAGGCAGTGGTTGTCTATCTGGCATTGCAGGGTCAATACGTAAATCTAATGATTCACCTGAACGAACCACTTCTGCAAATAAGCGTAATTGACCACAAGTACGGCCTCGTTCTCCTTCGATACGACCGCGAGGGAGTCCTGTTTCTAACATTGTGCGTTCTATTAAAGCATCACCAATCGCGATTATTTCATCTGCGATAGTTTCTAGAAAAACAGCTCGTTTTTCTAGAGATGAATGACGGAACTCAGCATTTGCTTGCTTAGCGAGTTCACATGCTTGGTCGACCTCTGCGATACTGCCTGCGTAATAAGCTGGTGCTAATTGTTCACCAGTGGCAGGGTTGATTGCTTTAATTTCTGGTGTAGAAACTGCAACATTCGCTTTACCTATTAATAGTCGTCCTGTTAATTCCATCTTCATTCTCCTCTATTTTGTTTATATTAGTGTTTTAAGTTTAAATTTTTTGAGTAGATAGTTGCTTAGTATGGTTTTTTCATTGGTTTTTTAATTGCTAGAAAGTAAACAAATACCAATGTTAAAATCACAAAAAATAAGCTGTCATAATTAGTAAAGAAAGTCATTGGGTTACCATTTGACAGTGATAGTGAACGTCTCAAGAATTCTTCTAAATTAGGGCCAAGAATAAATCCGAGCAATAACGTTATTACTGGGAAGTCATGTTTTCTAAGGTAATAAGCTAAGATCCCCATAACTAATGACATCATCATTTGGAATGTTGAGAATGTTGCAACATAACTACCTACAACCGCTAATAAAGAAATGATTCCATAAAGGATATCTTTACGAATAGCGACAATTTTTATGAAGTATGGGCCAAGTAGATAAAGTGTTAATGGGATAAGTATCAATGCACTAAAAACTAATGAGGCCAGCATTGGTGCGATTAATTCTGCTTGACCAGACATCAATTGAGGACCTGGTTGGATACCATTAATGACTAATACGCCCAGCATGATTGCAGTTACAGGATCTCCTGGAATACCAAAGGTCAACATAGGAACTAAAGCGCCGCCGCATACTGCATTATTTGCACTTTCAGAAGCAACAATCCCTTTGGGATTGCCTTTACCAAACGTTTCTGGTTCATCAGAAGTACGTACCGTTTCTGCATAAGCTAAGAAGCTTCCCATTGAACCACCGGCACCAGGTAATGTACCAACTGCATAACCAATGAAACTAGATTTTAGGTAGCACATCAGACCCACTTTACGAATTTCTGATAATGGTGGGATAAAGTCACGTCGGCATATTTTGATCTTTTTCAAAGCATCAACCATTTTTTCGGCACAACCATTGGACTTAGCTTGTATCAAAATTTCACTGATGGCAAAGGTACCAATGATCATTGGCATTAAATCTAAACCAGCAGTAAGCTCACTTGAGCCAAAAGTAAATCGTGTCATTGGCTCCATTGCATCCAGGCCAACTGTTGCTAGCATTAAGCCTATACAAGCTGCCATGCCTGCTTTTACGACTTTTCCTCGCTGTGCAATTACTATCACTATAATCGCGAATGCTAATAAAGAGAATTTTCCTGTGGTTTTAACTAAAAGGGCTACTTCAGCGACAAACGGGGCAAGAGCTATTAATAGAATCGCACCCAACGCACCACCAACCATTGAACCAAAAGCAGCATGACCTAAAGCAAGCGGACCTTTACCTTGCAATTGCATTGGATAACCATCTAACGCCGTCATCATTGATGATGGAGCTCCCGGAATGTTAATAGTGGTGGCTGTAATACTTCCTCCACACATACCGGCCATGTAAATACTTGAACAAGCCATTAATGCCGTAGATACATCAAGGCTATAGGTGAGGGGGAGCAACAACGCAAGTGCGAGTGTTGCTGTTAATCCTGGAATGGAAGCAAAGATAGTGCCGATCAAAAATCCAGCAACCACATAAATAAGGATTTGAGGAGAGAGCAATAATGAAAAGCTGTTTAATACAAGGTTAATAAATTCCATGACTTATCCCCATAATGCTGGAAGTCGAACATTAAACATCTGTTCAAATACCAGATATCCAAAAGCGACGATAACAGTAGAAATAATGATTTTTTGAATCACTTTATCCACTGATGAAAAAATAATAATGATCGAAAGAACAAATAAAAGAGACGACAAAAAGTACCCTAAAGGTGAAAAGAGTAAGATGTATAAGAAGATAGATAGCATGATGGCAAACGGTGCAAGTCTATCTTTTATTGATGCAGTCTCATTTATCTCAGAGTCAACTGCTAAACAGGAGCCTTTACTTTTTATTAATTTGATTTCTCTATACAATAAAATTGAACTGAACATCATGGCAAAAAGGCCAATAAGTAAAGGAAAAGCGGATGGTTGTAAGCCATTGTTAACAACCGGTGCACCTAAATTAATTGCAACAACGAAGTACCCAACTGAAAGAAAAAAAAGTAAAAAGTAAAATATAATATTCTTGTTTAAAAGCATAATCCCTCCATTTGCGCCTTAGAGTTTTATCTGAGGCGCACTTATTACCAAGCCTTTATAGACCTAATGCATCCATTTCTTTAAACGTGCTAGATTGAAGTTCATCAATCCAAGTTTGTACCTCTGCTGATCCTAACCAACTTGGAGTTACACCTACTTTAACTATCCATTCTTTGAATTCTTTGCTGTCGTAAGCTGTTTTGAACGCGTTTTCAAGCGTTGTAATCGCTTCTTTAGGTGTACCTTTAGGTGCTGCTAATAAAATAAAGCTACCTGTCTCTAATTCATAACCAAAGGTTTTAATAGGTGGAACATTTAGGTATGAGGGATTTTGTTCAGAAGAAAGTTCGACGACTCCTTTTGCATCACCAGACTCAATAATGCCACTAAAATCACCTAAACTTGAGATTGCTGCATCAAGCTCTCCTGATAATAAAGCTTCTGTTTCTGCGCTAGATGATCCCGGGTAAGTAATAATATTGAAATCTACGCCTGTTAGTTTTTCTAAGCGGTGTACCGCTAAATAAGGGCCAGAACCTTTGGGAGCTACACCAATTCGAATTGTATTGGGTTTTGCTTTTGCCGCTTCGATTAATTCTTCAAAACTATTAAAACCAGACTGTTTAGAAACAACAACGGCATCCGCTTCCTTGGTGATTCGAGCAATCATTGACATTTTATCTAATGAATAGCCAGGTACCATTTTTCCACGAGGCAAGGTGATTAAACTGTCATAGGTCAATACTCCAATGGTATGACCATCTGGACGAGAGCGTGACATTTGCATTAAGCCTGTTGCTGTAACTGCACCATTAATATTTTCAACATAGATAGATTTAGGTAACTCTTTTTCTGCAATATTACTAATTTTACGAGAAATGCCATCAGCGCCACCACCGGCAGCCCATGGTACAATTAGGCGAATATCTCGTGATGGGAAATCAGCAGCAATCACTGAGGTGCTCAATAGACATGCTCCGATTGCACACATTAGTTTATTTTTTAGTCCTTTGTATAACATAACTATTTTCCTTTTTTGTAAAACGATTAGTAACTAAACAGCTCATTAAATATTTTAATAACTCATTATTTCTGTTTAATATTGGTCATTGTTTGTAGTAAGAAATAAAAATGCCTTTAGTTAAAGATTTTCAGTTAATTTTAATTGATTGTATTCATCTAAGGCTTTATCTGTTGGTGGGTAAAGACCTATCACTTTGCTTCCGTTACGTACTTTAGTAATGACATATTTTTCAAAATCTTCCATGGCAATGGCTTCTAGTGAAATTTCCTCAGCTATTTCAAGGGGAATAACCATCACTCCATCACCATCACCAACTAAAACATCGCCAGGGTATATAGCAACACCGCCGCAACCGATTGGTACCTGAAGATCAATACCATGATGCTTAGTTAAATTCGTTGGTGCGCTTGGTTTTGCACAAAAGATAGGTAAATCCATTTTTGCCGATTCATCAAAGTCACGAATACCGGCATCTGAAACAAAACCTGCACATTTTCTAAACGCTAACCTGGTCAATAAGATACTTCCTGCCGATGCCGCTGATGCATCTTGACGACAATCAGATACAAGGATCATGCCTTCAGGCACATTTTCAACAGCTTTGCGTTGAGGGTGTTCAGGGTCTTTAAAAGCAATAACAGTATCGAGGTCTTCACGAGCTGGTATGTAACGTAGCGTGAAAGCTTGACCAACCATTTTGACCTTTTTTGTATTGACGCGACTCACATTTTGAATGAATGTGTTGCGAAATCCTCTTTTGAAGAGAGCTGTATGTAGAGTTGCTGTAGAAACCTTATGGAATCTTGCTTTTACCTGCTCATCTAACTCTTGAATATTACTTTTAGTGTTCATTAATAATCTCCTTTTTGTTTTGTTTTTAACCATCAACAAGATACCCAGAAGAATTTTTTTACTCAAACTAATTATTACTAATTATTACTAATTTAGGGGCGGCGTCTCAATTTCTTTATTAATGGGATCTTGCGCATGTTTAATCATCTTTCTTTTTAATTTATTTTTCACTTTCACATTAATTTTTTAAGTTGCTGTTTTTAATGTGATTTATTTTTATTGTTGTTTTTGTAGTGTGATTTACTTTGCTATTTTGTAATTTTATTTTATTTTAACTGGATATTTTGGTTTAAATTTGCATCGTTGCCTTTGTTGTTTTTTTTACATATTTTTACAACTTTTTAGGAGGGAGAAGTGTGAAGTATGTGTGGGGTGAAAGAAGTGTAAGGTGATGAAGTTAAAAATATTTAATGAAGAGCATTTGTTATGTAAGGAAATTGAAAGTTTTATTAACGTCAAAGGTGACGATATATCTTTGACTGGCAATATAATTTGTTAAGATATTATTAATTTAAAAAGATATAAAATTAAGGACTTATGACTACTCTTAACGCTCAATATTACTCAGAGAACGCTGAATTGTTTTATGATGCTACGGTAAATATCGATATGACTGCTTTATATGATGAGTTTTTGCCATTAGTAAAAAGCAATGGTGCGATACTCGATGCAGGTTGTGGAGCGGGTAGAGATAGTAAGCATTTTATTGAGCATGGTTATACAGTACAGGCATTTGATGCGAGCGAGATGTTAGTTTCATTAGCAACTGCATTAATAAAACAACCCGTTCAACAAGCGCTATTTCAGACCTTTGAAAGTGATCAAAAGTTTGATGGGATCTGGGCTTGTGCTTCTTTACTTCATGTTCCAATGAATGAACTACATCAGGTGTTACAAAAATTAACCTCTTTATTAACTACTGATGGTATTTTTTATTGTTCCTTTAAATTGGGTAATGAAGAGGTCACTCGAAATGGCCGTGTCTTTACTAATTTAGATGAAGAAAGTTTTGAGCAATATATTCTTGATTTACCGCTTTATATTGTAAAACAATGGCGAACAGGGGATTTACGTGAAGGACGAGAGTCAGAACAATGGCTAAATGTCATTTTACGTAAGGAGACTGTCAATGAGTAATAACGCATCATCAAGTTTACAATATGAAACTGCACAACTGACAGTAGGTAATGAAGATCCTTTATTGCCGAAACTAATACATGCAATTAACCATGCTGACGAAATTGAAATAACTGTTTCTTTTATACAAAGAAGTGGTTTAGCTTTGTTATTTGAACCTTTGAAAGATGCACTTATTAATAATTGTAAGTTAAAAATACTTACCTCTGATTATCTAGATATTACTGATCCTGTTGCGTTAAGAGAATTGATGACACTGGTTGATAGAGGCGCAGATATTCGAATCTATCAAAGTGATAACAAGCAAAGTTTTCATATGAAGTCTTATATCTTTGTTAAAACAAAAGAAAAAGTATCGACGGTCGAATTGTTAGAAGGCTGTGCTTATATTGGCTCAAACAATATTAGTAAAAGTGCCTTAACAAATGCCCACGAGTGGTGTTTTCGTCATGACTTTAAACTACCAACAGACTCACAAGAAGCATTAACTTTTTATGCTATTCGCAATGCTTTTACTGCTATTTTTGAACATCCTCAAGTTCACCCACTAACCAATGAATGGATCTCACTTTATTTAAAACGTAGACGTTCTATGAAATTTGTTAACGTCAATGATCCAAACAGTCCAGAGGTAGAAGAGCCTGCAACGCCTAATCATATCCAATTAGAAGCATTGAAAGCGTTACAACTAACACGGCAAGAAGGTTATCAAAAAGGGTTGGTTGTACTTGCAACTGGGATGGGAAAAACTTGGTTATCAGCTTTTGATGTGAAGCAAATGAAAGCGGAAAGAGTCTTGTTTGTCGCACATAGAGAAGAGATTTTAATTCAAGCTCAAAGGACATTTGCCCAGTTATTACCGAATAAACAAACTGGCTTTTATAATGCGAAGAATAAAGAGCAATCAGCCGATATTTTATTTGCTTCAGTGCAGACGATCGGCAAGCAGGCGCATTTAAATAAGTTTTCAAAAACACATTTTGATTACGTTATTGTTGATGAATTTCACCATGCCAGTGCCTCTATTTACAAGTCTCTACTAAACTATTTTCAACCTAGGTTTTTACTGGGACTGACAGCAACACCAGAAAGAACGGATCAAGCAGACATCTTAGGGTTATGTGATAATAATCTTGTCTATGAACGTAATTTAACACAAGGTATTGAGGATAAAATACTGGTTCCTTTTCGTTATTATGGCATTTGGGATGGAAGTGTCGATTACACTGCTATTCCATGGCGTAATGGGCGTTTTGACCCTAAGTTAATTGAACACCAGTTTGCAACACAAAAAAGGTTTCTACATGTGCTTAAGCATTGGGAAAAACTTAAGCAAACTAAGACTCTCGCATTTTGTATATCGACAAAACATGCGGACTTTATGGCGGATTCATTTCTTAAAAAAGGGGTAAAGGCCGCCTCTGTACACAGTGAATCTGCTATTAGGCGTAATGATGCTTTAAACCAATTAGAAAATGGCGATTTAGACGTTGTTTTTTCTGTTGATCTGTTCAATGAAGGAACGGACTTACCTGCAATTGATACGATTTTAATGTTACGTCCTAGTGATTCTAAAATTCTATTTTTACAGCAGTTAGGTCGAGGGTTGCGTTTGTACGAGCAAAAATCTCACCTGGTCGTATTAGATTTTATTGGCAATCATCATTCATTTCTAAACAAACCAGCTGCATTACTAGGCAGTAGTTCAATACAAGAAACATTAACTAAATATAAAGAACCATCATTAAGTGAAGGGTGTTATATCAATTATGACATTGAAATCATTGACTTCTGGAAAGTGTTAGCCAAAAAACAAGGTGGCATATTAGCTGATTATAAAAGTTTGTATGAGCAGGTTGGTCATCGCCCAACGGCTTCTGAGTTTTATTTACAATATGGTGATTTGAAGAAAATAAATAAAAAATACGGTAGCTGGGCTAAATTTGTTTTAGAAGTTGAAAAAGAAAATGACCTCTATCAATTGTCGGAGCAACATTTAGAATATTTATTAGCGGCTGTACAAACAACAAACATGTCAAAATCTTTCAAAGCTATTTTATTGAAAGCGTTTATAAGATTGGATGGCTTTGTGAATCCACCTTCACTCTCAGAATTGAGCATTGAAAGTTATAACGTATTGAAATCCTATCCTCATTTATTTGAAACAGAGTTACCGATTAAAGAGCGCGAAAGTACAGCGGAGAGTAAAACTTGGCTTAGCTATTGGAAACGTAACCCTATAAAAGCATTTACCACTGCGAATAAGAATGGCCAACAATGGTTTTCTATTATTGATGACAAGTTTGTTGCAAAGATTGAAATTAATGAGTCTGATAAAGAATGCTTTGAACAATGGATGCAAGAGCTATTGGATTTAAGATTGTTAGAGTATAGGCAACGAGACAGTATAAAAACGGCTATCGCTAGCTCAAATGTAACGGAATTAGCACCGCCTATTCAAGTAGAAAGTGAGCCTTTACAGTTGAAATTTTACCCTAACTTGAAAATTGCATGTGGGCATTTTAAGACAGGGGAAGTATCGGAAGTGGAATACAAAATAGCACCTGAGGGTTATGGGCATTTGGATAGTGATAAGCACTTTCTAGCGCATGCAACTGGTAATTCTATGAATGGGGGTAAGTATCCAATATTAGATAATGACTTGCTGTTACTAGAATTAATTACACCGGAAAATGCAGGCTCTTTACAAGGACAAACAGTGGTTATCGAAAATCATGATATGACTGGCGATGAGTTGTATTTGTTGAGAGATATTAAAAAATTAGGTGATGGAAGATATCAACTGATTGCGAAAAATAGTGATTATGAAAATATTATTGCCAGTGAAAATATGAAACCACTTGCAAGATTAAAAGGGGTTATTGCTTAGGTTTCAATCCTAAATAGATTATCAACCAACACGCTGAAATAGGTTTTACAGCATGTTGGTTGATCAAGGTTAGTGCTGTTTAAGGCTAACTAATCTAATAACTAACCCCACAACTAATCCAATAATTAAGCCATTAACTTGTTTTGTGTAGTGCGTAGTTTTTGTCCTAATAATACCGCTGCGGTTGTAAGGCCAACGGTAATACCAACCCAGAACCCTTCCGCGCCCATTGGTTCTACTAACCAGTCTGTCATACCCAGAATGTAGCCTAATGGTAACCCGACAATCCAGTATGAGATGAAAGTACGGGTGAAAATGGCGTTCATTTCTTTATAGCCTCTTAATGCTCCCGCTGCGACAACTTGTATCGCATCTACACATTGATATACCGCTGACAGTAAGATTAACGTAATGGCCAAGTCGATCACTTCTTTGCTGTCAGAATATAATAAAGCTATTTGCTCTTTAAAGATGATACTGAGTAGGGCTGTGATAACTGATAAGCCTAAGCCTAAAGCCAGTCCAGCATAGCTAGCTTGTTTTGCTCCGTTGTTATCTTTTTTACCTAGGTTATAGCCTACACGAATGCTGACTGCGCTGGCGATACTCATTGGTAACATGAAAATCATACTAGAGTAGTTAATGGCGATTTGATGCGAAGCAACAACTAATGGGCCAAGTGGCGCGACTAAAATGGCAACGGCTGCAAAAATAGTCACCTCAAAAAAGATCGCAATCGCAACGGGTACACCTAGCTTAGTGATAGTGTAAATTTGTTTAAAGTCAGGTTTACTAAATTGTTTGAATAATGGGTAATATTTTAGTTTACGGGTATAAAATACATAAGCTGCCAACATCAAACACATGATCCAATAGACAATGGCCGTTGCAACGCCACAACCCGCACCACCTAACGCAGGTGCGCCTAATTCACCGTAAACAAACATCCAGTTTAATGGGATGTTAACTAATAGCCCAATGAAGCCAATTACCATGGCAGGCTTGGTTAATGATAAGCCTTCAATATAATTGCGTAATGCTTGGAACAGTAAAAATGCAGGGATAGCAAAAATCATGGCATATAAATAATGGGTAGTGATTTCTGCTAATAATGGTTCAATGTCCATTATCACCATTAAATAACTGGCATTAAATAGCACAATCGCTATTGGGATCGATAATAATAGGGAGAGGTAAATACCTTGTTGACCGGTTTTTGGAATATTAGCGAGATCGTTTGCGCCATGAGCTTGTGCGATTAACGGAATAAGTGCAATCAATACGCCGACACCGAATAAAATACAAGGTAACCAGATGCTTGCAGCAATCGCTACAGCCGCCATGTCTGTTGGGCTCACGCCACTGGCCATGATGGTGTCAACAAAGCCCATTGCAGTTTGTGCAAATTGAGCAATGAACAGTGGAATACTCAATTTTATAATTTTTTTGGACTCAACAATAAAAGGCACAAACTACTCCATTAGATAAAAAAGGTGAAGTGTAGTCTGCGCCATCAAAGGACGCAAACAAATATTAAATGATATGCCTCTTATTTTAATTTAAAAAATATAACAGTGACAACTTTAACAGGTAATATAAGCACATATTTAGTTGATATTAGGTGAGTTTGCTATGAGTTTGCAATTATTGAAAAATTTCTTTAATCCTCAATCTATTGCGGTCATTGGCGCGTCGGTCAATGTAAAACGCGCAGGGTATTTAGTGGTTAATAATCTCCTTGCTGCTGGTTTTAATGGACCTATTATGCCGGTAACACCTAAGTATCGTTCGGTCCATGGTGTACTCGCTTATAAGGCTGTTGAAGATTTACCGATTACTCCTGAGTTGGCGGTTATTTGTACCAGTGAGCAGCGTATTCCTGAGATATTATTGTCACTGGCTGAAAAAGGCTGCCATGCCGCTATTATTGTGGCTACTGAAACTGAAACGGATATCTCTGAACAGATTTATAGGGTCGCAGCTGAAAATAACATTCGTTTATTGGGCATGAGTAGTTTGGGGATTATCTCTCCGCATAATTTAGTGAATGCCAGCTTATCGCACTGTAATGCACTACCGGGCAATATTGCTTTTATCTCGCAATCAGCAGCGGTGTGTACCACGGTTTTAGATTGGGCAACCAGTAAAGGGATTGGTTTTTCTGCTTTTGTGTCGTTAGGTGATGCACAGGATCTGTCTTTTGCTGAGTTGTTAGATTATTTGGCGCGAGACCCTAAAACCCAGTCTATTTTGTTATATATCGATAATATTGATAATGCGCGTGCCTTTTTGTCTGCTGCTCGAGCCATTTCCCAACATAAAACTGTATTGGTGATTAAGTCTGGTACGTCATTATTAGGGGCAAAAGCCGCTGCCTTGCATAGTCGTGGTCTATTTGGGCATGACAGTGTTTATGATGCAGCGATTAAGCGTGCCGGGATGCTAAGAGTACATGATTTACATGAGCTGTTTGCCGCAGTTGAAACCCTCGCTTATTCAACGCATTTACATGGCGAACGTTTAGCCATTATCAGTAACGGTGGCGGCTTAGGTGTGTTAGCCGTTGATAATTTAGTGGAAGAAGGTGGCCGTTTAGCTGAATTAGACGATGAGTTGATGGATAAGTTAAACACTTGTCTGCCTAAGAATTGGTCGCATAATAACCCTATTGATATGATTGGCGATGCAGATCCTAAGCGTTACGCAACTGCTTTAAAGTACATTATGGACAGTGATAATGTGGATGCTGTGTTAATCATGCACAGCCCATCAGCGCTCTCAAATAGTACGGAAACGGCACAAGCCATTGTCGATATGATTAATGCGCATCCTAAACGTAAACAAATTAATATCTTAACCAACTGGACGGGTGAAGAAGCCGCAAAACCTGCTAGAAAGATCTTCTCAAAAGCCAGTATTCCGACATTAAGAACGCCAAAAGGGGCGATCACCGCCTTTATGCATTTAGTGCAATACCGCCGTAATAAGAAGTTATTGTTAGAAACACCAAGTAGTTTACCTGAACATTTAATTTACGACCCTCAAGCTGCTGCTGACTTTATTGTTGAAAATATTGCACAGCGTAGCCCTAGTGGTAATAGTAATTCGGTGAAGCTAAGTACTTATTGTATGAAACCGCTGCTGGATGCTTACCACTTAAATACCATTGAAACGCACATCGCACTGGATATTAATGAGGCGATTGAAAAAGCAAAAATTATTGGCTATCCGTTAGCCGTTAAAATTAATTCACCGGATATTCAATATAAATCGCAAGTGCATGGCGTGATGTTGAATATCGACAACGCGCGCGAACTTGATTCAGCACTAACCTCGATTACTTCTCGTGTTAAAACTGCGTTACCAGATGCAGAGTTAACTGGATTTACACTGCAGGAAATGGTCGCTTCAGGGCTTGCTTTAGAATTAAGGGTGATGATTAAACAAGATCCGATTTTTGGGCCTGTGATTGCGATTTCACAAGACAGTGACGACCGTGATTTACACAATACACTGGAGAATGCAGTGGTTGCTTTACCGCCTTTGAATATGGCGCTAGCACGTTATATGGTTATTCAGGGTATTAAAGATAAAAAGATTAAAATTAATAAAATTGCACATGACTTTGATATGCAAGCGGTGTGTTTAATGCTGACGCAAATTTCACAAATGTTGCTCGATAATCCACAAATTAACGATTTAGATTTTAATCCGGTGTTAGTGTCAGGGAAAGAGATCACGATTGTTGATAGCCAAGTGTCTTTAACTGCTTCTGATGATGATTTACCAACGCATTTTGCGATTAGCCCTTATCCAAAAGAGTTGGAAGAATACATCACCTTAAAAAATGGCCAAGATATTTTGATTCGTCCTATTACCGCTGAAGATGAGATGCGAAACCTGACCTTTGATAATAGCTTAAGCAAAGAGGATCGTTATAAACGTTATTTCTCAGAGCGCGGCAAAATGACGCATGAAGAGATGGCGGTGTTAACGCAAATCGATTATGAAAGAGAGATGGCGTTTATTGCGTTACGTTTAGACAGTGATAATGAATGGGAGATTTTGGCGGTGATTAGAGCGTCAACGGATCCTGATAATATTGATGCGGAATTTGGAATGATTGTGAGTGCCGATTTACAAGGTTTAGGCTTGGGTTCCATTATGCTTAAAAAGCTAATTGCTTATCAAGCGTCGAAGGGAACACGTTATTTAACGGCGATGACCATGCTGAGTAATGTGGGAATGGCAAAATTAGCAAAAAAAATGGGTTTTAAAATTGAACGAGATATTGAAGAGGGTATTATAAACATGGAGTTGGAACTAACAAAGATCTAAACAGTCTGAGAAAGACGTGAGATTAACTATGTTGTACTGGCCATTATGAGATTAATTGCCAGTATCAATGATTTTAGTATTCAATAAAGAAATTATAAATACCAAAAAAGTATTCAAAAGGGCTTAGCGTTCCTCGAGCCTTCTTGTATATTAGCTGCATTCATTTTTCCCATTAAGAGCATATAATAATGAGCCAAACAGATTCCCTTGTAGAAGAGGTTGTTGAGAAAAATCCTCAAGAAAAACACCTAAGTGATTACCGCCCATCAGACTATACTATTTCCACTATCGACCTTGTATTCGATTTGTTTGATGAAAAAACAAAAGTACAAGCTATTAGCCAAGTTGAACGTGTTAGTGAGTCAGTCACACCGTTATTTTTATTCGGTGAAGCATTAACTTTAACGTCACTATTAGTTGATGGCGTTAACTTTACCGATTACCAATTAGTTGAAGATGGCATTGTGATCAATAACTTGCCTGCTTCATTTAAATTAGAAATTAACACTGAAATTGATCCTGTTAAAAACCAAGCGTTTGAAGGGTTATATAAATCAGGTAGTGCTTTTTGTACGCAATGTGAAGCCGAAGGTTTCCGTCGTATTACTTATTACCTTGATAGACCTGATGTGTTGGCAAAATTCAGCACTAAAGTGATTGCTGATAAATCACTTTACCCATTCCTTTTATCTAATGGTAACCAAGTAGACCAAGGTGATTTAGAGAACGGTCGTCACTTTGTCAGCTGGGTTGATCCTTTCCCTAAACCAGCTTACCTATTCGCTTTAGTCGCGGGTGACTTTGATGTACTAGAAGATAACTTTGTCACTAAAAGTGGCCGTGATGTGAAATTAGCTTTATTTGTTGATAAAGGTAATTTAGATAAAACACAACACGCAATGGTATCGCTTAAAAAATCAATGAAATGGGATGAAGAGCGTTTCAACTTAGAATACGATTTAGATATCTACATGGTGGTTGCTGTTGATTTCTTCAACATGGGCGCAATGGAGAATAAAGGTCTTAATATCTTTAACTCTAAATACGTGTTGGCAAATCCACAAAGTGCAACAGACCAAGATTACTTAGGCATTGAAGCGGTTATTGGACATGAATATTTCCATAACTGGACTGGTAACCGTATCACTTGTCGTGATTGGTTCCAATTAAGCCTAAAAGAAGGGTTAACGGTATTCAGAGACCAAGAGTTTAGCTCTGATTTAGGTAGCCGTAGTGTTAACCGTATTGCTAATGTGATGACATTACGTGATCATCAGTTTGCTGAAGATGCAGGCCCAATGTCACATCCAATTCGCCCTGAAAGTGTAATGGAAATGAATAACTTCTATACCTTAACTGTGTATGAAAAAGGCTCTGAAGTGATTCGTATGATGCACACATTATTGGGAGAAGAAAAATTCCAACAGGGTATGCAACTTTATGTTGAACGTTTTGATGGCCAAGCGGTAACTTGTGATGATTTTGTGGCTGCCATGCAAGATGCAAGTGGCGTTGATTTATCGTTGTTTAAACGTTGGTACTCTCAGTCAGGTACACCGCAAGTATTTGTAACAGATCATTACAATAGCGACAGCCAAACTTATCAACTGACCTTTAAGCAAAAAACATTACCAACGGCAAACCAGAAGAAAAAACTACCATTGCATATTCCTGTTGATATCGAACTGTTAGATGTTAATGGTAACTCTATTGAGCTTGCTCCTGGTAAAACAAACCGTGTACTTAGCTTGACTCAAAAAGAGCAAACGTTTGTGTTTGAAAAGATCACAACACGACCAGTACCTTGTCTGTTTAGAGGTTTCTCTGCACCGGTTAAATACCAATATTCATACACTGATGAGCAGTTACTGGATATCATGAGCTTTGCGACCGATGAGTTCTCAAGATGGGATGCTGGCCAGTCGTTATTTAACAAGTACTTAATTCAAAATGTTAAAGCACTTAACGCTGGTAAAGAGATGACTGTACCGATTATCTTTATTGATGGTTTTAAGTCTATTCTAGTGAGCGAAACGTTAGATCCTTCATTAATCTCTGATATGTTTACCTTTACCAGTGAAAATGGGGCACGTGAGCTGTTTGATCAAGTTGATGTTGATGCTATTAATAAAGTTCGTGGCTTCATGCTTAATGAAATCTCAACTCAATTGCATGAGTTGTTTGTTGATACTTATCTACGCCATAATCAATTGAAAGCATACCAGCCTGATATTGACGATATCGCAAAACGTAAGCTTAAAAATCTTGCATTGTCTTTCATTGCCCGTGTCGATAAAGAGCTAGCTGATAAATACGTTACTGAGCAAATTGCGTCATGCAATAATATGACCGATCATCTTGGGGCGTTAAATGCGGCTAACATTGGTTTATTGCCATGTCGCGCTACAGTAATGCAAGACTTTGATGATAAATGGTTTGAAAACGGCCTAGTGATGGATAAGTGGTTTGTATTGCAAGCGAGCATGCCTTCGGACGATGTACTAAGTCATATTGAGTCGTTATTTGAGCATCGCAGTTTTGATTTCAATAACCCTAACCGTTTACGCTCTTTAGTCGGTGCTTTTGCGCAAACTAATAGCTACCGTTTCCATAATATTGACGGCAGTGGTTATAAGTTCTTAACTGATCAGTTAATTAAACTAAATAGTCAAAACCCACAGGTTGCTTCGCGTTTAATTACGCCGTTAATTCAATTTAATCGTTTAGATGCAGCACGCATCAAGTTAATGAAAGCAGAGCTTAATCGTTTATTAGCCTTGCCTGATCTAGCAGTTGATTTATATGAGAAAGTAACAAAAGCATTAGCGCAATAATTGGTTTGTTAATAGCAAACTGTAAATAACAGAGCGTTAATAAGTACCTCATGTTTAACACTGGCTATTCGATATTGAATAGCCAGTTTTTCCATTACATTTCTTCTCCACTATCTTTTTTATCTGTTGTAACAACCCGTATTAGCGACGCTATCTTGCTGGGCTAAGATTTTTATTGGCTTTTATTTTGGTTTTTGGGGCGGTGGCTTCAGCCTCCCTTGAAGATGTAATGAATAGAAGAAAGTACTTCGTTCGTTACCTTGTTGCGTTTTACTCGATGAATTTTTGTTTTTATTTTTGGGATTGACGCAAGCAGGAAGACTAAAGTCACCGCCCCGGGGTTGGAAGTTGGTCGTTCTCATGAACTGAGGAGCTCTGCGACTTATTTTTTTAGCTTCCCTTGAAGGCGTAGTAAGTAAAAAATATTTCACTAATTACCTTGTTACATTTTACTTTGATGCAGTTTGTTTCGGGGCGGTGGCTTTAGCCTCCCTTGAAGGTGTAGTAAGTAACAAATATTTCCCTAATTACGTCGTTACATTTTACTTTGATGCAGTTTGCTTTGGGGCGGTGGCTTTAGCCTCCCTTGAAGGTGTAATGAATAAAAGAAAGTACTTCGTTCGTTACCTTGTTGCGTTGTACTCGATGATTTTTTGCTTTGGCTTTTGCTTTGACGCAAGCAGGGAGACTGAAGTCACCGCCCCGAGTTGGAGGCTTAGCTCTTGGGGCGGTGGGCGAATTAAGCGCCAGCTTAGTTTCATGAGCGGATCTCTGCGACTCCTTTTTTTGGTCTACTTTGAAGATGTAGTAAGTAAAAAATATTTCACTAATTACCTTGTTACATTTTACTTTGATGCAGTTTGTTTCGGGGCGGTGGCTTAAGCCTCCCTTGAAAGTGCTATGAATAAAAGAACGACTTCGCTTGTTACCTTGTTGCGTTGTACTCGATGATTTTTGTTTTGGTTTTTGGGACTGACGCAGGCAGGGAGACTGAAGTCACCGCCCCGGGTTATAGCTTTGGCTTTTGCTTTGACGCAGGCAGGGAGACTGAAGTCACCGCCCCGGGTTATAGCTTTGGCTTTTGCTTTGACGCAGGCAGGGAGACTGAAGTCACCGCCCCGAGTGAGAGCTTTGGTTTTTTGCTTTGACGTAGGCAGGGAGACTAAAGTCACCGCCCCGGGTTAGAGCTTTGGTTTTTTGTTTTGACGCAGGCAGGGAGACTGAAGTCACTGCCCCGAGTTAGAAGCTGAGTTCTTGGGGCGGTGGTTTTGTATTTACTTATACAGTTTAGTTTTTAGGTTAGAAGGTATATTCAACACCGGCTAATAGTTCTGTTTCTAAAAAGTAACCTTTATCGCAGTCTGTTGCTGAACACATTGATTCATTATGTCCATCTCGTAATAACGTTCCGTAAATACGTAAATCACTACGTAATGCAAATTGCTCACTTAATTGATAACGCGCACCTAATGCCATGTTACCTGATAAGGCAAAATCATCGTCGTATTCATTACCTTGAGGGTTGATGTAGGTTGCACCTGCACCTAACGCAATACTGGTTGAGAAGGGTGTTGAGTTTCTAAATAAAATTCTGCCGCCAACATGTAAGTATTGAATGTATTGTTCGCTGACTGGTCCTGTGCGTTGGCTATTAGAGAATAATAGTTCGCCTTCTGCGTTTTTTGCATAAGCCCAGTTTAAGGCAATCGCTTGTGAAAAACGTGCACTGTCATCTCGGTAATCATTATGCGTACCATCGTCCGTTTCAATATCAAGTTTGGCACCTAAGAAAGCGGTTACTTTAACGTATTCACCTAGGTAGTTTTCTTGAGTATCTGGATTTTCTGCAAAAGCAGGGTATGCGAAGCTACTTAAAGCAATGGCTGTGATTAAGCCTTGGTGTATTTTCATAACATATCCATATATTGATGATGCGTATTAGCATGATAGGAAATAGAATAACGTAAATTGTGTTATCACTGAATACAATAACTTACTTATTTTTTTGAAAAGCTTTTCGATTCTTCCACTTTTTCGCAGAACTATAACGCCAAAAGAAAGTTAATGTCCAATAACCGATAAAAGAGCAAATCAATCCTATAATAAAACAACCAAGGAATAATGCAGGTGCAATGGTTTCTAGGGCGTTTAGTATCCATTCATAGGACAAGCTAAAGTGAAATGCCATCAAGGGTTGATGCAAAATAAATGCACCTAGTCGATAAGCACCATAAAATAAAGGCGGCATTGTGATTGGGTTAGAAACCCAAACGAGTGCAACGGAAAGCGGTAAATTAACAGAAAAATAGATGGCCAAAAACGCGGCTAACAGCATTTGAAAAGGAACAGGCATCCAAGCACAAAACAAGCCCACAGCAACAGCACCTGCCGCAGTACGTCGATTTAAATGCCATAAGTTTGGCGTTTGTAACTTTTCGCCAAATATTTTTAATTTTGGGTTTGCACGTAATTTTGCTGGATCTGGGGAAAAACGTTTAATGAAATTTTTTGGCATATAATTAAACTTTATCTGTTAAACGGGATAAAAATGCGCTCTTCTATTTGGCTCTCTATCGCTGTTTTTATTGTTACTATTTATAGCCCACAATTATTAAATTACCGTGGCGTAGTTATTTGTTTATTAATGGTTGTGCTGCTTATGTGTAGTCATCGCTGGCGTTATTTAAGTATATTGCCACTAACTGCATTATATTTCAGCTTATTTACGTACGTTATTTTGTTTGGGGGTAATAGTGATCTCATTATTAATGACCATATCACGCAAAATAAGAGTACATCGAATCAAACTAATACATTCCCAGAAAATCTGATTTCACCTATTCTTAACGCACACGACAATACCATAACAGTGCGGGTTAAATCATTAATCAATACAAAAAATAGTGGTTATTTTATTGCAAATATCGTTTCTATCAATAATTTACCTTGTATTTTATGTCCTAAAGTTGAAATGCGTTGGTATCGTCCATCTTTTGCGGTGCAAGCAGGACAACGTCATACATTCAAAGTTAAGTTAAAGGCATTACAAGGAAAAGGGAATCCAAATAGCTTTGATCGTCAGAAGTGGCGATATTCTCAACATATCGCTTATATAGCAAGTATTAAAGAACATATTTCAGTGGTTGATGAGAGGATTTCCTTTCGTGCCAAGCTTTATTTAAAAATGCTTGAGCTGACTGAGGGAATGTCCCAGCAAGGTGCCATTTTAGCTTTGGCGTTTGCCGATAAAAGTTTATTAAGCACTGAAGATAAAGAAGTAATCAAAGCGTTGGGGATTGCTCATCTGTTCGCTATTTCAGGCTTACATATAGGCTTATTGTTTGTTTTTACTTTTGTCATTGTGCAATTTTTAATTAAGAAGTGCTTACCGACCCATTGGTTAGGGTGGACCTCTTGGCGACTGGCTCACTTACTTAGTTTTTCTGTGTGCTTAGGCTACGCCTATATCTCCGGCTTTTCATTGCCTACCCAGCGCGCCTTATTAATGCTTATTTTTGGTGTGCTGATGTTAGCCAGTAAACGCAAGATCAGCGTCTTTGATTTATTGGTTTTTTCACTTTGGGTTATTTTATTAATCGATCCTCTGGCTATTTTAAGCAGTAGTTTGTGGCTTTCCTTTACTGCCATGAGCGCTATTTTGTTATTTATCTGGGCTGTACAAAGAAGACAAGAAAGGCTTAACCATCAAGCTTTATGGAAAAATTACTTAATAAAATTTTATCGCTTTGTGAAAGGGTTAGTTCTGTTACAGCTATTGCTGACTTTGTTTATGTTACCTATTCAATTCTTAAACTTTTCTGCTATCAGTGTGTTTTCATTAGCCGTTAATTTGATTGCCATCCCATTGTTTTCTTGGGTGATTATTCCAGTGACTTTACTTAGTACTATGCTTGCTATGGTTAGTGATCAACTTGCTTTGTATTTATTGATGATCAGTAATGAGACCTTGTCTGTATTTATGCATTATGCCAGCGCTTTTTCGGTTGGTTATATTTTATTATCAGAGGAAACTATTAGGTTATTGTTAACGTTACTTATATTCATCTTATTGCTGTTATTTTCTGTTTACTTATATCGTTGTCATCGCTTTGATAAAAAGTGGGTGAGCATATTATTAAGCTTATTTTTAGCATTTGTGGTGATCAGGATTTTTGAAATAAAATGGCAAGCAAAGCACAGTTGGCAGGTTGATATTTTTGATGTTGGCCAAGGCTTGTCGATATTGGTGAGTAGCCAAGACCAGCATTTATTGTATGATGCAGGCCCGAGTTATCCCGGTGGTTATAGCGTAGCTGAGTACACCGTATTACCTTATTTGTATGCGAAAGGGATTAATGAGATAGATTACTTTTTTGTGAGCCACAGTGATAATGATCATGCTGGTGGACGATATGTGGTCGATCAGCATATTAAACTAAAACAGGCCTATTCTGGAGAAGCGAGGGTATTGAATCAGACTCAGCAATTAAATAGTGGCCAAGCATATCAACAATGTCTTACTGGCCAAACGTTTAATTTAGGGGCATTAACCTTGCAGGTTTTATCACCGGAAAAGCCAAGTAGTAATAATAATGATAACTCTTGTGTTGTAAAGGTGAGCGATGGAGTAAACAGTATATTGTTGACGGGCGATATTAGTCGTACAATGGAACGTAAATTAGTGCTTGAGAATCAATCAAGTAAGTATCAGACATCCTTAAATGCAGATATTTTAATTGCACCGCATCATGGTAGTAAAACCTCTTCTAGCATTGAGTTTATTGAAGAGGTCGATCCTGAATGGGTGGTGTTTACTGCGGGTTATAAAAATAGATGGAATTTTCCAATTTATGATGTGGTGAAACGCTATAAAACTCGAGGCATTAAAGATTTAACCACTGGACATTCTGGTTTTATTCGTTTTAATGTCGAAAATCAGCACATACAAGTAAAAACTTATAGAGAAGATTTAGCTGCTTATTGGTATCATCTGCAAATTGCATTCTAAATCTTTCATTTGGTGAAATAATGAAACAGAACAAAGAAAATGGCTTGGCAGTATTAAAACGTCTGGTGAGTTACCTTAAAGAATTTAAACTCGCTTTATTTGGCGGTATTGTTGGCATGATCGGTTATGCGGTGGTGGACATGGCATTGATATGGTCATTACAACCGTTAATTGATGATGGTTTTACAGGCAAAGATCCAAGTATATTGGCGATGATGCCGATTTTTGTATTAGTTGTGATTGCTTTTAGAGGACTTGCTGCATTTCTTAGTTCCTATTGTATGGCCTGGGTTGGTACGCATATTGTGATGAAATTACAACGTCAACTTTTTGCACAACTTATCTTATTGCCTATCTCTTTTTTCGATAAAACCAATACTGGTGATCTACTGTCAAAAATTACTTACGATGCCAGCCAGGTGTCGAATGCTGCAAGTAGTGCATTGGTAAAAATATTCAGAGAAGGTGCGACGGTTATTGGCTTAGTGTGTCTGATGTTTTATCAAAGCTGGCAGCTTTCTTTGGTCTTTTTTGTGGTGGCACCAGTGGTCGGTATTGCAATCAGCATCGTCAGTAAACGCTTTAGAAAAATCAGCAAAAACTTGCAGAATGCGATGGGTTTAGTGACTACTTCTTCAGAACAAATGTTGAAAGGCCATAAAGAAGTTTTAATGTTTGGCGGTCAAAAAATTGAAAACAAGAAGTTTGAAAAAGTTAGTAATACGGTTCGTACTCAAAATATGAAAATGGCCAGTGCCAATGCGATCAGTGTGCCGATTATTCAAACCATTGCGTCTTTTGCATTAGCATTTGTATTGTATTTAGCGACTTTCCCGCAAATTATGGACTCACTATCATCTGGAACATTCGTGGTGATCATTAGTTCGATGATGGCGCTAATGAAGCCGATAAAAAATGTGACGCAAGTTAATAATGAAATTCAAAAAGGTATTTCTGCAAGTACTAGTTTATTTAATATGCTAGATATGACGGTTGCAAAAGACGAAGGTACTTACGAGGTGGATCGTGTTAAAGGTGATATTAGTATTAACGATATTACTTTTACTTATCCAACGGCTGAAAGAGCGGCATTAGAAAATGTGAGCTTTGAAGTGAAAGCTGGTCAGTCAGTTGCCTTAGTAGGTCGTTCAGGCAGTGGTAAGTCAACGATTGCTAATTTATTGACACGATTCTATGACATTGATTCTGGTGAAATAGCATTAGATGGCAAAAATATTGAAGAATATAGCTTGAGTTCATTACGTAACCAAGTTGCCATTGTTTCACAAAATGTGCATCTATTTAACGATACCATTGCCAATAATATTGCCTATGCTAGTGAAGATAAATTTACTGAGCAGGACATTATTGATGCGGCAACAACGGCGCATGCCATGGAATTCATTAATAGTTTCCCAGAAGGTTTAAATACCATTATCGGTGAAAATGGCGCGATGCTCTCTGGTGGACAACGCCAGCGTTTAGCGATTGCCCGAGCATTATTGCGTGATGCACCTATTTTAATCTTAGATGAGGCGACTTCTGCGTTAGATACTGAATCTGAGCGTCATATCCAAGCTGCGCTCGATGAGCTGCAAAAAAATAGAACTTCGATTGTCATTGCGCATCGTTTATCGACGATTGAACATGCTGATCAAATCTTAGTGATTGACCAAGGTAAAGTGGTTGAAAAGGGGACTCATGCTGAGTTACTTGCGCATGGTGCTATTTATTATAATTTAAACCAAATGCAAGCGGCAGGTGATTTATAATGCCTTTTTGGTATCAACCTACACGCTGGTGGAGTTGGTTTTTATGGCCATTCTCGCTATTAATGCAACTGATCAGCGTGATCCGTCGTTATGCTTATCAACGTGGCTTACTCAAAAGTTATCGCAGTCGTTTGCCGGTTGTGATCGTTGGTAATATCTCGGTGGGTGGCAATGGTAAAACTCCTTTTGTGATCAGTTTGTGTGAAATTTTAATCGCTAAAGGCTATAAGCCTGGTGTGATTAGTCGTGGTTATGGTGGTAAGGCTGCGCAATATCCATTAATGGTTGGCGCAACGACTACTGGAAAAGAAGCCGGTGATGAACCTGTTTTAATCCATAAACGCTTACAAATCCCTGTGGTTGTCGATCCTGTACGTGCCAATGCCGCGGCGTATTTAGAAAAAAATACTGATGTTGACGTTATTATTACTGATGATGGCCTACAACATTATGCCTTGCAGCGTGATATCGAAATAGTGGTTGTTGATGGTAAGCGCCGTTATGGTAACCAACATATTATGCCAATGGGGCCATTACGTGAGTCGGTGGCGAGATTAAAAAGCGTTGATTACATTATCAATAATGGTGAACAGCATGCCAACGAATTCACCATGCTATTAACCCCATCACAATGCAAAAGGGTAGACGCGAGTCATGGCCAGTTAACAGATAAATCTGTGAATGCTTGTGCGGCGATTGGTCATCCTCCCCGCTTTTTCGATACCTTACAAAATAATGGTTTTAAACTAAATAAAACAGTGGCCTTTGCCGATCACCATGCTTATATCGAAAGTGACTTTGCGCAATTTGAGTCGACGAAACCCTTGTTAATGACAGAAAAAGATGCAGTGAAATGTACTGCATTCGCACAAGATAATTGGTGGTATTTACCGATTGATGGTCAATTACCAGATACCTTTGTGCAACCCTTTTTAACCCAATTAAAACAGATTAAGGAAGTAAAATGTTAGACATTAAATTACTGGATATTATTGCTTGTCCTATATGTAAAGGTAAATTAAGTTACGATAAGAATAATAATGAATTGATCTGTAAGTTTGATCACCTTGCTTACCCAGTGCGAGATGGTATTCCTGCGTTGTTAGAAACTGAAGCGCGTAAAATTTCTGCCGACGAGGAATAATCATGTCATTCATTGTCATTATCCCTGCACGATATCAATCCACTCGTTTACCCGCTAAACCTGTCGCTGATATTTTAGGTAAAACCATGGTTGAGCGTGTTGCAGAGCAAGCGTTAAAAAGTGGTGCTAAACAAGTTATTGTGGCGACCGATGATCAACGTATTGTTGATGTGTTAAATAATATTGAAAATGTTGATGTTTGTTTAACCTCTAAAGATCATGAATCTGGCACGGATCGTCTTGCTGAAGTATGCCAACAATATCAATTTGATGAAAATGAGATCATTGTTAATGTGCAAGGAGACGAACCGCTTATTCCACCGAGTGTGATTAAGCAGGTGGCAACTAATTTAGCCAATAATCAACAGGCTAGCGTTGCAACCTTAAGTGCTCCAATCGCTGATCAAGCTGATGCCTTTAATATTAATGCGGTTAAAGTGGTCACCGATAAAAACAACCTAGCGTTGTACTTTAGCCGTGCTACCACGCCATGGGATAGAGATAACTTCACAGAAGAAAACAAGCAAACGAATAATATCGATTTACAGCATTTGCAAAGACATATTGGTATATACGCTTATCGAGTTAGCTTTTTACAACAATATTCGGGCTTAAGCGTGTCACCTTTAGAAGTGATTGAAAAATTAGAGCAACTGCGTGTGTTATGGCATGGCTATAAAATTCATGTTGATACTGCTTGTGAAGTGCCGCCTGCTGGTGTTGATACCATTGAAGACTTGCAGCGTGTGATTGCCGTTTTATCAGAAAGTGAAGGGCTATAATTGATGCGTATTGTTCTGGTTTTTTGTTTAAGCTTGTTACTTATATCTTGTGGTGATGATCGTCCTGAGCAGTTACAGGCTTACATTAAAACTGCGGATTATCACCTGCAAAACTTAGGTAATGATTTAGATAATAATAATTTGCGTAATGCGATTATTTTAAAACAATATGCAACTTTATTAAAAAAACAAAAAACTGAATTAACTCCTTTATTAAATGAATTAGAAAAAGACGCTACCCGCGATGGGCCTATGTATCGCTCATTAGCAGGACGTCTGAATACCCTCAAAACAACACCTGACGTATTAGGTGACATCGATACTCAAATCGCTGAAAGCAGAACCTTGATAGAGGCATCGGATAGCAATTTATATAATGATGCGTTGTCCGATCCTATTAATGTGATTGCAGATATGTCTAATGGTCAATTAGCGCGTGTTAATGCGATTAGCCAAGCGCAAAGCCTACAAGCTAATGGCGCTGAGGATAACGGTGCTGGTAGTCAATTAATAGGTAACCCCAACTACGGAACTTGGCAAACCAATAGTAATGGTATGTCGTTTTGGCAATGGTATGGTGCTTATGCGTTGTTTTCTGCATTAACGCCACGTCCGGTTAACTATTATGGTTGGTCTAATAAGCGTGATTATAGTTATTATAATGATGTTGGTCGCCAACGTTATACTTCGCCGCAACAGCGCAAAAAGCAGGACACATTAACTCAACGTACTAAAAAGACCTTTGCTAATAGAGGCGGCTTCAATAGCCCTTACGCAAAATCTAAAACAGGGGCGAGTCGTATGTCGAGCTCTAGTAAAAAGGCACAATCAAGCACTGGTTTTTCTTCAAAATCCAGTTATTCAAAGAAAAAGAAATCGTTGTCTTCATCAAGTAGTTTCAGAAGTAGTCGTTCGACCACTTCTCGTAGTGTTCGTCGTGGTAAATAGGGATAGATTAAAACATGAATGAATTATTAGCAGTATTAGAGGAACGCAGTGGTTTAATAGCCTATCTGGCTATTGATATGGCGATTGCAATCATATTACTCGGTGGTATTCGTTATATCATGGGGGTGATCAATAAAGTCGATACAGCGGATGAGTTGGCTAAAAAAGATAACTTTGCCTTTGGTATTAGTATGGCTGGTGGCGTTGCTGGGATGGGGATTGCATTAAGTGGTGCAGTGACTGGCGAGTTAGCAGGTTCATTAAGCATCGAGTTTATAGGTATGCTTGCCTATGGCGTTGCGGGCCTTATTTTAATTAAAGCGGGCGGTTATATTCATGATAAATTTGCGCTTTCTACATTTGATAAAAGAGAGCAAATTTCAGAACGCAATATCTCAGTAGGGATCGTTGATGCAGCATCCGTTATTGCAACTGCGATTGTTGTCCGTGCATCAATTATTTGGGTTGATGGTTTAAACACTGATACTTTTGTTGCTTTAACCGCAGCCTGGGTCGTATCGCAAATTATGCTGGTGATTATTACGCGTTTATTTGAATGGCAATATTCTAAAAATAATGGCATTACTTTTCAAAATGCGTTGGTAACAGGGCACTTGGCGTTAGCTATTCGTTATAGTGGTTATTTGATTTCTACAGCGATGTCGGTTACTGCAGCGAGTCACTTTATTGAGTTTGATATTACTTCCCTGTGGTTAGGTATTAGTCAGTGGGTGGTGATCAGTGTGGTATTAATGGTGTTATTAACCATACTTACGACATTTGCTAAGTACCTTGTTTTATTCGGCATTAACCGTCAAGACGAAGTTGAAAATCAACAAAACATTGGTATTGCCACCATTGAATTAGCAACCTCTTTTGCGATTGCATTAATCTTAATGGGATTAATGGCTTAATTTCTTAATCAATGATTCAGGCCATCTTTAGATGGCCTTTTTTATAAGCGAAACAAAATTTATGCTCTCCAAGCTGCTGCGAAGCAAAAAAACAACTCTTTTACTTGATGATGCTTTTTTAATCTTGATCATGGCGACATTGGCTTGCTGTGGGCTGATTTATGAGTACTTATTATCTCATTATTCAGCGCGTATTTTAGGCAGTGTGGAAACGGTAATTTATGCCATTATTGGCATTATGATTGTGTCGATGGGGATTGGCGCATTTACCGCTAAAAAAGTGAAGAATGCGTTTCAAGGCTTTGTTGTATTAGAGTTAGTTGTTGCGTTAATTGGCTGTACTGCAACATTATTGATCGCTTCTGTGATTGCCTTTAGTCAAACACTGCCACAGGTGATTGCTGATACGTATCTTATCCCAAATGATGTGATGTTAAAGGGGGATTTCTTATCAACATTCACGTCTTTTAGCACCAGTCTTCCTTATGTTTTTGCCTTTGTGCTGGGCTTTTTAATTGGTATGGAAATCCCATTAATTGCGCGTATTCGTGAAACTGTCTATGGGCATCACTTGGATCATAATGCCGGGACTATCTATGGTGCAGATTATATTGGTGCTGGTATTGGCGCTGCGATCTGGGTTTTATTTATGCTCAAGATTGAGATCAGTGCTGCGGCTGCGTTAACCGCTTCCTTAAATTTAGCTGCGGGATTCATCTTTTTAATTCGCTTTAGACAGTACCTTAAGCATAAAACTAAATTAATCATTGGTCATTGCCTGCTTGCTTTGGTGGTGATCGGTATCTTTATGTTTGGCGGTCATTGGCAAAGTAAAATGCAGAATATGTTGTACTTAGATAAAGTGATTTATCAAACGCAAACACCTTACCAGAACTTAGTGTTCACTGAGCGCTTATTAGGTGGCGGTTATCAACCTATCTATAGCTTTTACATTAACGGGCGTTTGCAGTTTTCTAGTTTAGATGAACATATTTATCATGAATTTTTGGTGCATCCTGCGATGCAAGCTTCTGGTCAACACAACAATATTTTAATTTTAGGTGGTGGTGATGGCTTAGCCTTAAGAGAAGTACAAAAGTGGCAACCTGATAGCGTGACGTTAATCGATTTAGATCCTAATTTAGTGTCTTTATTTCAACAGCCAGAGCAGTTTTTACCCGCTGCATTAAGCAACAAGGTGAAGTCACTAACACAGGATAGTTTTAATCAAGCTGGTGTGACTGTTATTCATGATGATGCCTTTATTGCCATTGATAAATTGCTCGCGAAACAGCAAATGTTCGACACCATTATTGTTGATTTTCCTGATCCTAGTCATCCTGATTTAAACAAACTGTACAGTGTTAACTTTTATTATCGTTTAAAACATTTATTAAATGGCGATGGCGCCATTGTTATTCAATCTACATCACCGTTTCATGCAAAACCTGCTTTTATCTCGATTGCTAAAACCTTAGCGGAGGCAGGGTTCAATACAGAGCAATACCATCAAAATGTCCCTTCTTTTGGGGAGTGGGGCTGGACGATTGGTACTAAAAGTGGGCAGCTTGCTTCTACACGATTGTCACACTTTGAAGATATTAGTGTGCCTACTAAATGGTTAACCTTACCGTTATTAAATGGCGCTTTTGTTTTTAATAAAGATTTTTATAAAAACAAATACGAGATTAAAGTTAACTTTTTAGGCAGTCATGCTTTATATCAATACCATCAAACATCATGGGAAGTTGAAACGGAGTTTTCCAAGTAAACTTTTGCTTTAAATAAGCTACCAACAATCATTAAAGGTTAAATTGTTAACTATTTACTGATTGTTGGGGCTATTTTAGCGAATTTAATATGTCATAAATCAGTCATATTTACTTAACCGTATTGTCATTGAAACTTTTTATCCTATTCAAAACACGATAAAAAGGTTTAATAATATGTTCTCTCACCAACAGGTGTTTAAAAAGTATTTTCCACAAATTGCAGAAGATACATTAAGACATAAACTACTCAATTCAATCTGTAAAAAGCTCCTTCATGAAGCGGAGTTTGTGCAATTCTCTGAACGTTACCCAAACCTTAGAGGATTTGATTTAATTGAAAAGATTCTTGATCATTTTGATTTCAGTTTCGCCACCATTGATAAGCAAATCGAGCGTATTCCTGTTTCTGGGCGAGTGGTTATTGTATCCAACCACCCGATCGGCACATTAGATGGCCTTGCGTTATTGCATCTTGTAAAGAAATTAAGAAGTGATGTGAAAGTGGTGGCGAATCAATTGCTAATGGAAGTGAATGCGTTACATGATGTGTTATTACCGGTGAATAACTTATCTGGTAATACAGCTAAACAAGATCTCCTTAACATTCATCAATTCTTATCAAATGAAGGCGCCTTAATTATTTTCCCTGCCGGAGAAGTATCGCGATTTACACCAACCGGTATTAAAGACTGTCCATGGCAAAAGGGCTTTTTAAAAATAGCTTTCCGTGCCAAAGCGCCGATTTTACCTGTTCACATTAAAGCGAGGAACTCTTGGACGTTCTATGCTTCATCCTTTTTTTATAAACCATTAGCTAGCCTGTTATTAGTACAGGAGATGTTTAAACATAATGAAAAGAGTATTCAAGTTCATATTGGTAAGCTGATCCCTTTTGAAAGTTATGGAAGAAATAAGCTATCAACTAAGGTCAAAGTGAACCTGCTGCAAAAAGAAGTTTATCGTATTCCTAAGAAGCAAGAGAGTTACTTCAAAACAGAATTGGTGATTGCGCATCCGGTGCCGAGAGTGGAATTGAAACACGCAGTAGAAAAGTGTGAATTATTAGGCACAACCTCAGATGGTAAACATATCTATTTGTTAGATAAACCAGATCATGGCGTTATTTTAAGGGAGTTAGGGCGCTGTCGAGAACTTACTTTTAGAGCGGTGGGTGAAGGGACTGGCGAAAAACGCGATCTAGATAAGTATGACTTTGACTATATGCACTTGCTTCTGTGGGATAAAGAGCAATTAGAGTTAGTAGGCGCTTATCGTTTTGCTGATACCTCTAAATTAGTTTCTGAAAAAGGGTTCGATGGCATATACAGTAGTGAATTATTTGATTACTCAGCACAAATGACGCCTCTTTTTAAACAAGGTATTGAGTTAGGGCGCAGTTTTGTTCAGCCCCGTTATTGGGGAAAGCGCAGTTTAGATTATTTATGGCAAGGCATTGGTGCTTATCTTGCGCGTCACCCTGAGGTGCGTTATTTATTTGGCCCTGTGTCATTAAGCGCGTCATTACCTAAGCGTGCTCATGCCTATTTAGTGTACTTTTATCAATTGTATTTTCCTGCTCAGGGGGATTATGCCGCTGCCAAAAATCAATATTCATTGTCTGATGAGTTAGATACTGAACTATTAACCTATTTTAGTGGAGATAATTACGCAAAAGACTTCACTAAATTAAAAACGATGATGCAAAATATGGGAGTGAGTGTCCCTACAATGTATAAACAATATACCGAGCTATGTCGTGATGGCGGCGTTCAGTTTATTGATTTCAATATTGACCCTGATTTTAATCATTGTATCGATGGTCTTGTGGTGGTGGATTTGTGTCATGTTAAAGCGAAAAAACAAGCGCGTTATATTGATATTCACTTAGCAGAAGAGCAGCAGCATCAAGTAAAAGTGTATTAACAGCAATGCCGATAATGACCTAGTTTATGCTTGTAAGATTAAGCGCTAGCGACGTTATTGATTTTATAATGAGAATAATTTGTTAATTTAATCAATATCTTGCTGTCATTTATTTTTGCAGTGCTTAAGTAGATCAATTAATAAGTCGATTAAGCTTAGGTTACATTTAAATCCCCATCGTTTACTTTTTGCTGTTATCCTTAATGGGCGCTATACTACGCACCCTTATATTTATTACCCCTTAAAAAGGAAGTACAGCGGTGTTTGAGTTCCCCAAATTTAATAGAAGTAGTGTGAAAAATGATGTGCTTTCAGGATTAACTGTTGCACTTGCACTGGTCCCTGAAGCCGTGGCCTTTGCCTTTGTGGCAGGTGTTGAACCTATGATTGGTTTATATGCCGCGTTCATGGTTGGATTGGTTACATCGCTGTTCGGTGGTCGCCCTGGAATGATTTCTGGTGCAACTGGCGCAATGGCCGTGGTGATGGTTGAGTTAGTTATGGAACATGGCGTGCAGTATTTGTTTGCTGCTGTGTTGTTAACAGGCTTGATTCAGATTTTAGCCGGCGTGTTACGTTTTGGTAAATTTATTCGATTAGTACCTTATTCAGTGATGATTGGATTTGTAAATGGCTTGGCAATTGTGATTTTCTTAGCGCAATTAGGGCAATTTAAAATTAAAAATGCTGATGGTAATTTAGTGTGGATTGCGGGTAATGACCTGTATGTGATGGGAGGGCTAATTGTCTTAACTATGGCCATTATTCATTTCTTACCTAAATTAACCACTGCGGTTCCATCGACTTTGGTGGCGATTGTTGTTGTTACTTTATTAGTTTACTTTGTACCTGCATTAGATACACGTACAGTACTAGACTTTTTACAAGGTATGACTGGCGATGAAAATGCCACGATAGCTGGCACATTACCTACCTTTGCTATTCCAGCAGTACCATTTACATTAGAAACGTTATATATCATTTTACCTTATGCGTTCATCTTAGCGGCAGTTGGTTTAATCGAATCATTGTTAACACTTACAGTGGTTGATGAAATGACGGGGACACGTGGTCGTCCAAATAAAGAGTGTATGGCTCAAGGTGCTGCGAATATGGTTAATGGTGTATTCGGTGGTATGGGTGGTTGTGCAATGATTGGTCAGTCAATGATCAATATTAACTCTGGTGGTCGTGGCCGTTTATCAGGTTTCACTGCTGCCATTGCGTTATTAGCTTTCATTCTATTTGCATCAAGTCTTATTGAAGTTGTACCACTGGCTGCGTTAGTGGGTGTGATGTTTATTGTTGTTATTGGTACCTTTGAGTGGGCTTCTTTCAAAATGATACGTAAAGTACCAGCGAAAGATGTGTTTGTTATTATTCTTGTGACCAGTGTGACAGTAGCAACTGACCTTGCATTTGCTGTATTTGTTGGTGTGATTGTTTCTGCATTAGTGTTTGCATGGGAACATGCTCGCCATATCAATGCAGAGATTAAAGAAAGCCAAGATGGTAATGAGAAAGTCTATAACATCGATGGTCCATTATTCTTTGCTTCAGTGAGTAACTTCCTTGAGTTATTTGATGTAAACGAAGACCCGCGTCATGTTACTGTCGATTTTGCTCAGAGCCGTGTTGTTGATCACTCTGCCATTGAAGCGATTAGCGTACTGAATGGTCGTTATGCTAAAGAAGGTAAGAAGTTACATATTCGCCATCTTAGTAAAGATTGCCGTAAACTGTTGCATAAAGCTGGTGTGTTGGTTGAAACAGATGCAAGTCAAGATCCTAGTTACGCGGTTGTTTCAGATACATTAGGCTAACAATCAAGTATGTAGCTATATCAGGCTTCTTATTAAGAAGCCTTTTTTAGCGTAATAATTGTATTGAGTAGGTTAGTTCAATAAAAAGCAGGTTAGGTAATACCAATCACACTAATTAACTGATCTATTTTACTTGCTAAAATAACTTATTTCTTCGTTGTAATTTTCGCAAATAGAACAACTATTTAACTCAAATTACGCCTTAAACTAAGTCATTTTTTCTGCGTAAAATTTAGATCACTTATTTAATATAATTGGTATAACCTGCTTTTTTTGTTTTAGAATTTAAGTATTTAGAATAGTCTGAATGCGAGAAAACGGGGCTGACAAGCTTATCGATTTGATTGGCGAATTGGGCGATATTCAGCATCGCATTTAGGACTTAGTTGATTTGTTTTTGGATTCCAAACTGAAAACCATACATGTTTATTTCTTAATGTTCTTTTTTTACTTTTCATTTTTTATCTCCTTTTTAATTGCTACACACAATAATCGCTTGTTATTGCAATTTTGTGACAATTTTAAAAAGATTAAATGACATAGATTAATAAAATAGCAAGAAATAACCCTTTATGAAAAAATATGCTTAATTTTATTATTCTACAGCGCTCTTATATTGTATCATTTCATTTGAGCGTCATCGGTTGTTTACATGAAAAACCAATGATTAAATAATAGCTATTTCAACAATGTTAAATTGTGTTTTTGTTTTTAAAAAAATAGAAAGGCAGTGAGCAAAAAATTGAAATAATAAAGTTTTAATTTAGAAATGATTATTTAGCGCTAATACTCTTGCGTTTCTTATAAGAGCTAGCATGATAATATTTGTTGATTTTTAATTGGTGAGGTAAATTTTGATTAAAAAAGTTGGTGTTTTAACAAGTGGTGGTGATGCGCCTGGTATGAATTCTGCTGTACGTGCGGTTACGCGTACTTGTCTTACTCACGATATTGAAGTATTCGGCATATTCGATGGTTTTGCTGGTTTACACGCAGGTAATATTAAGCAATTACAACGTAATTCTGTTTCTGACATCATTAACCGTGGTGGTACTTTCTTAGGCTCGGCAAGATTTCCTGAATTTAAAGAAGAAAGTGTTCGTAAAGAAGCAATTAAACAATTAGAAAAATTTGGCATCGATGCATTGATTGTTATTGGTGGTGATGGTTCATACATGGGTGCTTTGAAGCTAAGCGAAATGGGTTTCCCTTGTATTGGTATTCCAGGCACGATTGATAATGATATCGCTGGTACAGACTTTACTATCGGCTTTATGACTTGTTTGAATACTATCGTAGATGCAGTTGACCGTTTACGTGATACTTCTTCTTCACATAACCGTATCTCAATCGTTGAGATGATGGGGCGTCACTGTGGTGATTTAACATTATGGGCATCAGTTGCAGGTGGTTGTGAATACGTGATCGTACCTGAAATCGATTTTGATGAAGATGCGCTTATCAAACAAATTATGGATGGTGAAGAAAAAGGTAAAAAACATGCGATTGTTGCTATCACAGAGCATGTGACAGATGTAACTGCATTAGCTAAACGTATCGAAGCAAAAACTAAGCGTGAAACACGTGCGACTGTATTAGGTCATATTCAACGTGGTGGGGCGCCAATGGCATTCGACCGTATTCTAGCTAGCCGTATGGGAGCTTATGCTGTTGAATTATTATTAGAAGGTAAAAGTGCTCGTTGTATCGGTATTCAATGTGCGAAGATGGTTGACCATGACATTATTGAATGTTTAACAGATATGAAACGACCTTTCCGTAAAGACCTTTACGAATTATCAAATATCTTATACTAAATTTAGTATAAAGAAGTTGCTTAAGCCTACCTTTTGGTAGGCTTTTTTGTATTGATTGGAATATCATTTTTGTTTTTTATCATAAATGCTGCGATGTCTGCTAAATTATGCAGAAAACAGACCACTATCACTATTAATTTGTTTTAGAAAACACTCGTTGATGTGTAATACCAATCACACTAATTAACTGATCTATTTTACTTGCTAAAATAACTTATTTCTTCGTTGTGATTTTCGCAAATAGAACAACTATTTAACTCAAATTACGCCTTAAACTAAGTCATTTTTTCTGCGCAAAATTTAGATCACTTATTTAATATAATTGGTGTAAGATCATTTGTAGGAAGCTTAAAGCAAGCCCATTTTCTGTCCTAACTAAGTTATTTAATACCATGTAAATAGGCATGTGTATTAACTAAGTTATTTAATACCATGTAAATAGGCATGTGTATTTAGAGTATGTTGTCATCTTTTTAATAGAGAGTATTTATGCCCAATCAAGACAATAAGATCATCAGTGAATTTATTGATTTTATAGATAATCATCAACAGCAGGAAGATTTACAAAGCGCGTATTATCAGCTTGGTTTTATATGCAGTGTACAAGCGTTACCTGAACTGGTTGAGTTAGAGCAGTGGTTAAATATGATGTCACGTGGCGAGCAGCCAATTAATTTTGAAGACCAAGCTCAAGCGGTTGAATATGCACAATGGATTTTACAGGTTGTTGAGTATATACAAGTGCAGTATCAACAGGCGATCCCATTAACCGATCTTCACTGTGAAGCGTGGTTAGATGAGCAAAATAAGATATCCAATAGAGGGGCTGAGTTTGCTAAAGGCTTTTTAGAAGCAGTACAATTATTTAACGAAAATTGGCTTATTATTGAGGATAGCGCTTCAACTCAAAACTTATTTCAAACTACGCTTTTATTGCTTACAAAATTAAACCCACCGCAACAGATGCCGGCAGAGTTAGTCACACTGTTTACTGACTTGCCTGAAAGTGATGAAATTATTGCAATATTGCCGCAACTATTAAGTAATTTAGCCTATCACGCTGCTCAATATATTAGTCAAGAATAGGAAAAGGGTTATATGTCTGAATTAATCGAAGCTAATAACGCTTATTTTTCTGTAGTGAGTGAGGAGCAAGACTTTGTTGTGATTAACAAACACCCCGGTATTAATTTTCATAGTGAAGATGGTGAGTTTGGTGTTGTGGTGGCGGCGGAGAAACATTTTAATCAAAAACTATTTAGTGTGCATCGTTTAGATAAAATGACTTCTGGATTATTGTTATTAGCCAAGTCATCTCAGGCTGCGCATGATTTATCGGAATTATTCAAAACCCAACAAGTCCAAAAGTATTACTTAGCGATCAGTGATAAAAAGCCTAAAAAATCCCAAGGATTAATTAAAGGTGGGATGGAGAAATCTCGCCGTTCAATGTGGCGATTGACTCGTAATACCGATAATTTAGCGATTACTCAATTCTTTAGTTATGCGCTAGGTGAAGGGAAAAGGTTGTTTGTGGTTAAGCCCAAAACAGGTAAAACACATCAGATTAGAGTGGCGCTAAAAAGTGTCGGCAGTGCTATTTGTGGTGACCCTATTTATGCAACCGAAAATGCTTTTCAGTTTGATCGCGGTTATCTGCATGCTTATCAAATACAGTTTATTTTTAGAGAGCAAGCGTTTAGGTTTAATGCTGTGCCTGACAATGGCGACCTATTTGTCTCTGAAGCTTGTCAGAGCAAATTAGTAGAATTAGGTGATTGTGATTTATTAAAATGGCCCAAGAAGGTTTAAGGCAAGCCTGTATATGCTAATGAAGATGAAATAGGTCGGCAGAGTACGGCCTATTTCATTAACATCTATTTCATTAATAAAAGTAGTTAAGCAAATTCTGTCCAAATAGGCGCGTGGTCAGAAGGTTTATCAATTCCTCTTAGTTCGTAATCGATATCCGCTTCTACAGTTTTTTCTGCCAAACTCGGTGTTGCTAAAACCACATCGATACGTAATCCACGGTTATCATCAAAACCACGAGAACGGTAATCGAACCAGCTGAATTTTTGATCTTCTTCTGGATGTAATAAACGGAATGTATCAGTAAAGCCGAAATTCATTAACGTCGCTAGCCATTCACGCTCTTCTGGTAAAAAGCTACATTTTTTAGTTTGTAACCAACGTTTCTTGTTTGCTTCACCGATACCAATATCAAGATCTATTGGTGAGATGTTGATATCACCCATCACGATCACTTGCTCTTCAGCAGTGTGATTCTCATTTAAGTAGGTGTTTAGATCTTGGTAGAATTGACGCTTATAAGGATATTTTGTTTCATGTGTTTGGTTTTCACCTTGTGGGAAATAACCATTTAAAATACGTACTGGTTGTCCATCTTCATCAGCAACGGTCACCATGATCATACGTTTTTGGTGATCTTCATTATCAGTGGGGAAGCCATATTGTACATCTGATGGTTTTTGTTTACATAACATAGCAACACCGTAGTGTGCTTTTTGGCCATGAAAATAAACATGATAGCCCATCGCTTCAACTGCTTCGACAGGGAAGGCGTCATTGTGTACTTTAATTTCTTGTAGTCCAATGACGTCTGGTTGGTGTTTATCAATAACGGCTTGTAATTGATGGAGACGAGCACGTAATCCGTTAATATTGAATGAGATAACTTTCATAATAATAGCCTTTACAAAATCTAAAGGCTGAATGTACCTTGTTGAACGTATTTACTCAACAAGAAGGTATTGATTTTAGATTAATTTAACGCCATTAAAAGGTGATGTAAATGTTCTGCTGCTTCAATGCCTAAACTAGTTAGGTAACCACCGTCAGGCTCTGTTGTTAAGCCTTTATCAAAAAGTGATTGTGCTGCTTTAATCAACTCAGGTGAGGCATCGTTGTGCACTTTTAAGCCTTCTAAATGTGACGTCTCTGGGAATTTAGATAATAGTTTAATTTCATCGAAAAAAGTATCTGAATAATTTTTAATCATAAGTTAACTCTTCTATGTCATTGAGGAGTTTTCATCTTATGCTTTAGTGACTAAAAAGCAAAAGGTACTCGTAGGTATCTTGGGCTAGATCAATTATCGACGCACTTTTGTTATATAAATCAGTGCAATGATCGATGTAGAGGGTTAGTAATACCAATCACACTAATTAACTGATCTATTTTACTTGTTAAAATAACTTATTTCTTCGTTGTGATTTTCGCAAATAGAACAACTATTTAACTCAAATTACGCTTTGAACTCAGTCATTTTTCCTGCGCAAAATTTAGATCACTTATTTAATATAATTGGTATAAGCTTATTAATGCTAACTGAGCTTATGCCCTGAGAAGACGTAAATGGAAGGGGAGTGAAAGGTATAAAAAAAGGAATGCATAACATTCCTTTTTTATAAACATGAATAAGCTAAAAATTATTCCGTTGTAATCGCTTTAGAGGGTTGGTCTGTTTGCGCGGCTTCATTAGGTGCATTTTTTGCTTTTGGATTTTTAACTAACGGGTTTTCTTCAGCGGTGTTATCACTGATGATTTCATTTAAGATATTATCTTTAAATGTTAATACAATTTGTGATTGTTGTACGTCTTCACCGCCTGGTTTGATGTAACGAATGTAATACCATTTTGATGAATCGAATTGATCAATTAGCATTGGCGATCCCAGAACATAAATAACTTGTTGCTGAGTCATGCCAATTTTAACTTCTGCAAGTTTGGCTTCATCAATATAGTTTCCTTGTACTACATCAATTTGATACACAAAAGTGTCGTACAAAAAAGAACAACCGGAAACTGAAAATGCGAGAATAAGGCTGGAAAGTATTTTTTTAATGGTCATGGGCTCATCAATATCTAATTAAAATAGTTTGAACATGATAATACCCAAGCAAAGCTAACAAGTAAAAATATTAACCAAAATTTTGTTATAATATGGTTATTCAGTGAGATATCAGAAGTTTTTGTATAAAAATAATACTAAATGTCGAGATGAACCAGAGTTAGCTTTAAATCTGTTGTAAATTTACGTAGAATTCAGCTCTTTGTTTTACTTCTTTTTCTTGTATCTGTGAATTATATAAATGCCATTATTTGCGTTAGGAATTAATCATCAAACTGCCCCTGTTAAATTAAGAGAACAAGTTGCTTTTTCGCCGGACTCTTTTTTTGCTGCGTATGCAGATTTGTTAGCGCAACCTTCCGTTAAAGAAGCTGTCATTATTTCGACTTGTAATCGTTGTGAGATCTATTGTCACTATGAAGGTGAAGATAGCGGTCCTTTACTCAGATGGTTAACGGATTACCACAATATTGAAGCTGGCAGTTTTGATGATAATTTCTATTGTTATCAAGACCAAGAGGCTATCTCTCATCTTTTTAGAGTTTCCTGCGGTTTGGATTCACTGGTACTTGGTGAGCCACAAATACTTGGGCAGATTAAACAAGCGTTTGCCGTTGCTAGC
The DNA here is from genome assembly GCF_038155185.1 of Psychromonas aquatilis. Taxonomy (NCBI): domain Bacteria; kingdom Pseudomonadati; phylum Pseudomonadota; class Gammaproteobacteria; order Alteromonadales; family Psychromonadaceae; genus Psychromonas; species Psychromonas aquatilis. Next base: position 27,581 of record NZ_JBAKAZ010000009.1, on the reverse strand, counting down.
CAAGCAAAATCAGTTAAAAAAATACTAAATAAGTGGTTTCAATATGCTTTTAAAGTGGCAAAACGGGTTCGTACCGATACGCAAATAGGCGCGAATGCGATTTCTGTTGCGTTTGCTGCTGTGTGTTTAGCACGACAAATCTTTAGTGATTTATCAAAAAGTCGCGTGTTGTTAATTGGGGCCGGTGAAACCATTGAGCTAGTGGGGAAATACTTATTAGAGCATGAAGTGCCTAATATTACGATTGCTAATCGTACACTGGCTCGCGCTGTTGATTTAGTCGACCAATTTAATGCAAAAGCGATTGTGTTAGGGCAAATACCAGAGCAGTTATCGCAAGCAGATATTGTTATTTCATCTACAGCTAGCCAATTACCGATTATTGGTAAGGGGATGGTTGAGTGTGCATTAAAAGATCGTCGTCATCAGCCTATGCTGTTTATTGATATTGCCGTACCGCGTGATATTGAGCAGCAAGTATCAGAATTAAATGATGCGTACCTTTATAGTGTAGATGATCTACAGGGTATCATTGAAGAAAATAAACAAGCGCGCATCGAAGCAGCAATTGAAGCTGAAAAGATTATAGAAGTCGGTGTTGAAGAGTTTAGTGCTTGGCAAGATTCATTAAAAGCGGTTGAAAGTATCCGTTTATATCGTCAAAACAGTGAGCAATTAAGAGATGAATTATTACAACGTGCTATTGCTTCATTAGCGAAGGGTAACGATAGCGAAAAAGTATTAAAAGAATTGGCTTACAAATTAACGAATAAGTTAATCCATCAACCAACCCAAGCATTAACTGCGATTAGTCACTCTGGAAATGACCAAGACTTAGAGTTGATTAGGTCGACATTGGGTTTGAGCCAAAAAGATGATTTATAAAGAATAGTAACGCTATTCAACTGTTTATAAGAAGAGAAAAATGAAAGCATCGATTATTTCAAAATTAGAAATTTTAGTAGAACGTTATGAAGAAGTTCAAGCCTTACTAGGCGACCCGGATACTATTAGTAACCAAGATAAATACCGTGAACTCACTAAAGAGTATTCGCAATTAGAAGAAGTTGTTTTATGTTTTAAAGCATACCAAACTGCACAGGAAGATTTAGCCGCTGCAGAGCTCATGCTTGAAGATGACGATGAAGAGATGCGTGAAATGGCCAGCGATGAGATTGTTGAAGCCAAAGCAAGTGTTGAAAAGTTAGCTGATGAATTACAAATCTTATTATTACCTAAAGATCCAAATGATGACCGTAACTGTTTCATCGAGATACGTGCTGGGGCTGGTGGTGATGAAGCCGCTATTTTTGCTGGTAACTTATTCCGTATGTACAACAAGTTTTGTGACAGCAAAAAATGGCGTGTTACGGTGATGAATAGCAATGAAAGTGAACAGGGTGGCTTTAAAGAGGTTATCTTACAAGTTGAGGGTGAAGGCGCTTATGGTTTGATGAAATTCGAATCAGGTGGTCACCGAGTTCAACGTGTTCCTGAAACTGAATCGCAAGGCCGTATTCATACATCGGCTTGTACTGTTGTTGTGATGCCTGAGATCCCTGAATCAGAAGCTATTTCAATTAACCCAGCTGATTTAAAAATTGATACTTTCCGTGCTTCTGGTGCTGGTGGTCAGCACGTTAATAAAACAGATTCTGCAATCCGTATTACCCACGTACCAACGGGAACAGTAGTAGAGTGTCAGGATCAACGTTCACAACATAAAAACCGTGCGCAAGCGATGTCTGTGTTACAGGCGCGTTTACAGCAAGTTGAAGATGAAAAGAATAATGCTGAAGAGCAAGATATTCGTCGTAGCTTAGTGGCAAGTGGTGATCGTAGTGAACGTATTCGTACGTATAACTACCCACAAGGCCGTGTTAGTGACCATCGTATTAACTTAACGATTTACCGTCTAAATGAAGTATTGGAAGGTGAGTTAGATGCGTTATTAGATCCTATCTTACAAGAAGATCAAGCAGATAAACTTGCTGCACTAGCACAAGGTGCTTTGTAATTGCGCATTGATGATGCATTAGTCTGGGCTGAGTATACACTGGTTAATAGTGACTCAGCACGATTAGACGCACAAGTGTTATTGGCGTTCGTATTAGGTAAAGAAACGATTTACCTAATGACGTGGCCTGAGCGAGACTTAAGCGAACAGCAAAAGGCACAGTTTGAAGCGTTAATAGAAAAGCGTGTTAATGGGCATCCCGTTGCACACTTAACTGGTGAACGTGAATTCTGGTCTTTACCACTAAAAGTCAATAATAGTACCTTGATACCTAGACCCGATACTGAAGTCCTTGTCGAACAAGCTTTGTCGGAGATACAGTCTCATTTTACTGGGCAAACTTCGATACTCGATTTAGGAACTGGTACTGGCGCGGTTATCTTAGCGTTAGCAACTGAATTACCGATGGCGAAATGTGTTGGGGTTGATTATAGCCATGATGCAGTGCAACTGGCGACAGAAAACCGCGATAGCTTAGGGGTTAATAATGTCTCTATTTTACAAAGTAACTGGTTTGAAGGTGTTACGGGTAAGTTTGATGTTATAGTCAGTAACCCTCCTTATATCGACCCAACAGATAAGCATTTAAAACAAGGTGATGTCCGTTTTGAACCTTTATCTGCTTTGGTGGCAAATGAACATGGTCTTGCTGATATTCGTCATATTAGTGAGCAAGCTAAACAGTATTTGGTAGAAGGTGGGTGTTTGTTATTTGAACACGGCTCTGACCAAGGTTTGGCAGTGCGTGAGATTTTGCAAGATAATGCCTTTGTTGATATTCGTACTATTAAAGATTATTCGCAAAACGACCGTGTTACGTTAGGCTATTTCAAATAAATTTTTGTATTAACGTATTAATAAATAACTATCTTTGTTTCACAAAATGACAGTAGTTAGTTTTAACTTTCTATAGGAAAACGATGTACTCAATACTAAAACACACACATATGACGTTTATACTGTTAGCTATTATCGTGTACATATTACGATTTTACTGGTTGAAGTCAGGGCATGCGAATGCACAAAAAGCAGTTTATAAAAAAATTCACCTACACACACATTTAACGATTATTGTCCTAGGTATTCTACTGATGGTCACTGTTCCTTGGGTGCCGTCATTGGATGTCGGTGGGGCTTGGTTACTTGAAAAGCTGATCGCATTTGTTGCATATTTTGCAATGGTTCAAGTTTCCTTAAAAGAAGAAACTAAACCTAATATTCAATGGCTAGCATTTATCGGTGCATTCGGTTGGTTAGCCTATATTGCAAAACTTGCGTTCACCAAACAAGCTATTTTATTAGTGGGGTAAACAATGGAATTAGATGAGCAAAGCATCATTGAACAACCTGTTTCAAATACGACGCTAATTTATGAGGGAATAGATTACAATGCTTATTCTCTTATTCAGTTAGCCTGTATGGCTGAGTCGGAAATAACCGGCCAGTCTATTGCTAAGTTTCAAGATGCAATGAAGTTGCAGTTAATTGTTATTAAATCGAAGCTGAGCAATCAACCTGAAAATAATCTTGATAAGTTAAACGCTCTGTTACGTTGTGTTTATGACGAGCAAGGGTTTACTGGAGATTGGAAAGCCTTTTTTAAAGTAAAAAATGCATTACTTTCTTCTGTTTTATCACGCCGCAAAGGGGTGCCGATTAGTTTAGGTTTTTTACTCATTGAAATGCTAAAGGAAGTTGGCTTTGATGCTTACGGCATTTGTTTTCCAAGTGGGTTTATTGTCAAAGTATTGCTTAATAATGAATCGCTGTATATTGACCCATTTAACGGGCAATTAGTTGGTTTTACGGAACTTGAGCTTAAAGTCCGTGGTCAATTAGGTAACCATGCGCGTTTAACCTCTGATATGTTGCAAGCAGATAGCAATGAAACAATTATCAAGCGTTATGTTAATGTGATTAAGGCTGGATATATTCAGGCTGATAATGTTGAATTAGCGTTATTATGCAGTGATATTTTGCTGCGACTTGATCCAGAAGATGCTTTTGAAGTAAGGGATCGTGGTTTTTTATTTCAACAATTAGATTGTTTTCAACTCGCATGCAATGATTTTACTTATTTCATTGAACAGTGTCCTGATGATCCGATTGTTAGTTTACTTAAACAACAAATTAAAAGTATGAGTGATGATCTTGTTGCTCAAGTTCTTCATTAAATTATTTATGTTTGTTGCTCATAAAATTGAGCGACAATTAAGAGAGAAAAAATGACTCAGAAAATTATCAAAGTAGGTAATATAGACGTAGCTAACGATCTTCCATTTGTTTTATTTGGTGGAATGAATGTTTTAGAATCACGTGACCTTGCCATGAAAATGGTTGAAACGTATGTTGAAGCAACATCAAAACTAGGTATTCCTTATGTTTTCAAAGCTTCATTTGATAAAGCAAACCGTTCTTCTATTAATAGCTTCCGTGGTCCAGGCTTAGAAGAAGGCTTACGTATTTTTGAAGAAATCAAATCTACTTTTAACGTACCAATTATTACTGACGTGCATGAACCATATCAGGCTAAACCGGTTGCTGAAGTCGTTGATGTAATTCAATTACCTGCTTTTTTAAGTCGCCAAACGGATTTAGTGCAAGCAATGGCTGAAACTCAAGCGGTAATTAACGTGAAAAAAGCACAATTTCTTGCGCCTCATGAAATGCAACATATCATTACTAAATTCAATGAAGCTGGTAATGACAAGATTATTTTATGTGAACGCGGTAGTTGTTTTGGTTATAACAACCTTGTAGTTGATATGCTTGGTTTTAGCACAATGAAAGAAACAAATTATCCTGTTATTTTTGATGTGACACATTCATTACAAAAACCTGGTGCAAGAACTGACAGTGCCGATGGTCGTCGTAGTCAAGTTGTTCAATTAGGCTTAGCGGGTATGTCGCAAGGTATTGCTGGGCTATTCTTAGAGTCTCACCCAGATCCAAGCAATGCTAAATGTGATGGGCCATGTGCATTACCATTAGATAAATTAGTGCCTTTCTTAACGCAAATGAAGCAAATGGATGAGCTAGCAAAAAGTCTAGCACCTATTGTTACTGAATAAGGCAAAACCATTGTTACTAACTAAACAATCACGTTGTTTTATTGCTGTTGCTGCCTTATTGGGCGCAACAGCTGTAATGTTAGGCGCTTATGCGAGCCATGGTTTAGCTAATTGGGCATCGCCTGCACAAGTTTCTCAAGTTCAAACTGCTGTTCACTACCAGCTCTTTCATGTTATTACATTAATTGTTGTAGCGACCATTAATTCAATTGTTAACAGCCGATTAATCAGTGCAAGTCTGTATTGTTTTACCGCTGGTATTTTTTGTTTTAGCGGCAGCTTATATTATTTAGTGTTTATGGCTTCAAAGTCATTAGTTCTGGTGACGCCATTGGGTGGATTATTTTTAATCTTAGCCTGGTTGTTATTAGCGTTCTCTATGTTTTCAAATAAAAAATAAAGATTTACTCAAACAGAGTAAATGAGGTAGTTATGTTAGGTATTCTTTTATATTGTCGTCCCGGTTTTGAAAATGACTGTGCTAATGAAATTCAAGCTAAAGCAAGTGAACTAGAAGTTTTTGGTTATATTAAAACGTTAAAAAACAGTGGCTTTGTTTTATACCACTGTTATGACCCTTCGCAAGTTGAAGGGCTAGCTGAACAATTGAATTTTTCACAGCTTATTTTTGCGCGACAAATGATCGTAGCAGTTGCGCTTGTAGAAGAGTTACCTGCAGAAGATCGTATTAAACCTATTTTAGAAATTACCCGAAACTTACCGATGGCCGGTGATGTTTTTGTAGAATGCCCTGAAGGGGATGAAACAAAACCATTATTAACCTTCTGTCGTAAATTCACAGTGCCGTTTAGACAAGCACTTAAAAAGCATAATAATCTGACTAAAAAAGAAAACATGAAAAAGCGCCGTACTCATGTTTGCTTTATGGATTATGAAACGGCTTATGTTGGTTATTCTTTGCCAAATAACCGCAGTGAGCAACATATGGGAATCACTCGTTTACGTTTTCCAAATGAAGCGCCAAGTCGTTCAACATTAAAATTAGACGAAGCTTTTCAGACATTTTTAACTAAAGAAGAGCAAGAACAACGTGCCCATTCTGGTCTTCGTGCTGTTGATTTAGGAGCTTGCCCTGGCGGTTGGACTTATCAATTAGTTCGTCGTGGTATGTTTGTTAGTTGTGTTGATAACGGTGCAATGGCTGAGTCGTTAATGGATACAGGTCAAATAACTCACTATATGGAAGACGGTTTTAAGTTTGAACCGGAGCGTAAGAACATCCACTGGTTAGTGTGTGACATGATTGAAAAACCAAAACGTGTGGCAAAATTGATGGCGCAATGGTTGGTTGATGGTTGGTGTAAAGAGGCTATCTTTAATCTGAAATTACCAATGAAGCAGCGTTATCAAGAAGCGACAGAAGATTTAAAATTATTAACAGATATTATTGAAGAGGCTGGTTTTAATTATGAACTTCAAGCCAAACACCTCTACCATGACCGTGAAGAAATTACCGTGCATGTGCGTTTAACTGATAAATTCTATGGCGCTTTAGATAAGTAGTTAACTAGCGCCGATACAGGCTTTGTATCGGCGCTAGATGTCTATTTGTTATTGATGATAGCCATCTAAGAACTTACCAATCTTGTTGATTGCCACTGTCATTTCATCAACACGTGGTAAACAAACAATTCGGAAATGGTCAGGTTTATGCCAGTTAAATCCTGTACCTTGTACAATTAAGATTTTTTCTTCTACTAACAAATCCATTGCAAAACGTTGATCGTCTTTTAAGTTGAATTTCTTTTGATCTAATTTAGGGAAAAGATATAAGGCGCCTCTAGGCTTTTTACAGCTAATACCTGGAATATCATTCAATAACTTCCAAGCGGTTTGTGTTTGATCATATAAACGACCACCTGGTACCGTTAATTCATTGATACTTTGATAACCACCTAAAGATGTTTGAATCGCATGCTGCATAGGAACATTTGCACACAAACGCATACTGGCTAAAATTTCAATGCCTGAAATATAGTCTCGAGCTTGCCTTTTGGCTCCACTGATCATCATCCAACCAACTCGGAATCCACAAACTCTATAGGCTTTTGATAGACCATCAAAGGTAACAATTAAAATATCATCGGCAAGAGTTGCTAATGGAATGTGTACAGCGTCGTCATAAACAATCTTTGAATAGATTTCATCAGAAAATACAATTAAGTTGTGTTGACGAGCCAGCTCTACTATTTGCTCTAATAACTCTTTACTGTACACCGCACCGGTTGGGTTATTTGGATTAATTAATACAATACCTTTAGTACGAGATGTTATTTTAGATTTAATATCATCGATATCTGGAAACCAATCCGATTCTTCATCACAGATGTAATGCACGGCTTTACCGCCTGATAAGTTCGCAGCGGCAGTCCAAAGAGGGTAGTCTGGCGAAGGAACTAAAATTTCATCGCCATTGTTTAGTAAACTTTGCATCGCCATCACAATCAACTCACTCACGCCATTACCAATATAGATATCATCGGTATCTAACGATAATAAGCCTTTTGCTTGATAATGCTGCATGACAGACTTACGAGCAGAAAATAGACCTTTACTGTCACAATAACCTTGGCTGTGTTGTAAGTTCTTTATAACATCAACCAATACTTCTTCTGGGGCTTCAAAACCAAATTGGGCGGGATTACCAATGTTCAATTTAAGAATACGTTGACCTTCTTCTTCTAATTTATTAGCTTGCTTTAATACTGGTCCACGAATGTCATAGCATACGTTATCTAATTTGTTTGAACGAACAATTGAATACATTTGATTCCCTTTTATCCTTATTTTTATAGCTTATACAACATTCTGTTAAACTACCTTATCTCATTGATTTAGTGAAGTGTAATCCATAATATATTAACGGTATCATTGTTTAAGCCTGCTTTCTTCCTTTAACTTCTTAATCTTTTGTGTTTTTTGTATTGTATCAATACTTATAAAACAATATTTCATCACACTGTCACCTTTGTCGTGCTTAATAAAAGTACAGAGAACGATTGATAATCCCCAATCTTGTTATGCAAATCTGTTATTTTGTATGAAAAATAATCATTTAAATCAAGTTTTTGTGCGATTAGGTAATTTAACAGTATTTCTTTAGTTTATGGAATTGCGCCCTGCGAAATAAAAGGACACAATCAATCTTGGTTATTTTAAAGTGAGGGGAAAGCAATGAGTGGGTGTGATGTACAAGGGCTAATGCCTTTGACTGATGCATTAGCAGTAATGCACAAAGAATTATCAGTTGTCTGTGAAGAGATAAGTTTACCTTTATCGGATGCCTTAGGTTATACACTTTGCTCGGAAATTATTTCCCCTAATAATGTACCTGCTTTTAATAACTCAGCAATGGATGGATATGCATTGCATGCCGAAGACCTCGCAAATTGTACTTCGGATAATCCTATTTCTTTGTCATTGGTGGGTAAATCTTTTGCCGGAAAGCCGTTTACAGGAAAAGTAAATTCCGGTGAGTGTATTCGAATAATGACAGGTGCCGTGGTACCAGACGATGTAAACTGTGTTGTTATGCAAGAGAAGTGTGTTGTAAATAATCAACAGATAACCTTCAGTGATACGGTGAAGATTAATAACAATATTCGTTTTGCCGGTGAAGATCTATCGATGGGGCAGGCGGTGCTGAAAAAAAGCCATAAACTAACATCGCGAGATATACCTTTGTTGGCTTCGTTAGGCATTGCTAATGTACCTGTTTATCGTAAATTAAAAGTGGCGGTTTTATCTTCTGGCGACGAGTTAAAAAGTCTAGGTGAAACCCTCCAAGAAGGCGATATCTACGATAGTAATAGATATAGCATAATAGCGCTTCTGTCGCGTTTAAATGTCGAAATCATTGATTTTGGGATTATCCGTGATGATTATGAAGCAATAAAGGCAGCGATGTTAGCTGCTGATCAGCAAGCAGACGCAGTAATAACAAGTGGTGGTGTATCCGTTGGTGATGCCGATTTCATTAAACAAGTGTTAAGTGAAATAGGCGAAATTGGTTTTTGGAAGCTGGCAATTAAACCAGGCAAACCATTCGCTTACGGTAAGTTACCAAACAGTGTATTTTTTGGGTTGCCAGGTAACCCAGTTTCGGCTATCGTGACTCTATACCAACTCGCAGTGCCAGCAATGGCAGCAATGGGTGGAGAGCAAATTAAACCGGCTCTACGCCTCAATGCAATAAGTACAGATTCTTTACGTAAAGCCCCCGGCAGAATGGACTTTCAACGAGGAACATATTCACTAAATGAGCAATCTCAGTTAGTGGTAACAACTACAGGTAATCAAGGATCTGGCGTATTTAGTTCAATGAGTCAGTCAAATTGCTTTGTTGTACTTGAGCAAGAAAGAGGAAATGTTGCTGCAGGGGAGACGGTCATCATTGAGCCTTACGGGGCTTTAATGGATTAACGATTAACCTAAATCGTTGATAAGACAATAATAGTTTTAAATAACAATAGATAATATACTAACAATTAGCACTAAGATGTGTACCAGGACAAATTATGATTAAAACAGATGATATAAACATAACTGCAATCAAAGAATTATTACCGCCCGTTGCGTTATTAGAAAAATTTCCAGCTACCCCTGAAATCAGCCATACAGTATCAGGTTCACGTGAAGCTATCAGTAATATCCTAAGCGAGAAAGACGATCGCATCCTGGTTATTATTGGCCCATGTTCAATTCACGACACTGAAGCGGCACTAGAATACGCGGATAAATTATTACCATTGCGTGAAAAATACAAAGATTCACTTGAAGTAGTAATGCGTGTTTATTTTGAAAAACCACGTACTACCGTTGGTTGGAAAGGCTTAATCAATGATCCTGAGCTAAACGGTACTTTTAATATCAATAAAGGTTTACGTACAGCACGTAAATTATTATTAGATATCAATGGTAAAGGCTTACCTGCGGCGACTGAGTTTTTAGATATGATCACACCACAATATGTTGCGGATCTCATGTCATGGGGCGCTATTGGTGCTCGTACTACTGAATCACAGGTTCACCGTGAATTGGCTTCTGGTCTTTCATGTCCTGTTGGTTTTAAAAATGGTACAGATGGTACGATTAAAGTTGCAGTAGATGCGATTGGTGCAGCGAATGCTTCACATCACTTCTTATCTGTGAATAAATTTGGTCACAGTGCAATTGTTGAAACAGCGGGTAACCCTGACTGTCATATCATACTACGTGGTGGTAAAGAGCCAAACTACAGCGCAGAGCATGTAGCGGCAATTAAAGCAGACCTTAAAAAATCAGGTCAGCCAGAAACATTAATGATTGATTTCAGCCACGCAAATTCTTCGAAAAAATTCGAAAACCAAATGAAAGTTTGTACTAATGTTTGTGAGCAAATTGCTGGCGGCGATAAAGCTATTTCTGGTGTAATGGTTGAAAGTCATTTAATAGAAGGTCGTCAAGATTTATGTGAAGGTGTTAAACCAACATATGGCCAAAGTATTACTGATGGTTGTATCGGTTGGGATGCAACAGAAACATTGTTAGCACAGCTTTCTGAAGCAGTAATCAAACGCCGCGGTTAATATTAATTGTTTAAAATTAATGGCAACGTTATATTAATGAGCACTGTGTAAACGGTGCTTTTTTTTACCTTTTAAAACAGAAGTTATCAATGACCAATAAACAAAGACCTATAATGATTTTAGGTTGTACCAGTGATGCAGGAAAGTCACTCGTTGTCACTGCAATTTGCCGTTTATTAGCAAATAGAGGGGTTAAAGTTGCCCCGTTTAAAGCACAGAATATGAGTAATAATGCTGCTATTACAAAAGATGGTTTAGAAATTGGTCGTGCACAATACCTGCAAGCAATTGCGGCAAAAACAACGCCATCTGCATTAATGAACCCAGTTTTATTAAAACCCAGTGCGGATACCTTTAGCCAAGTAATTATTAACGGTAAAGTCGACTCGGTTATTTCCAACATGCCCTGGATGGAGAGAAAAAAGCTCCTGTGGCCAAAAGTATTGAGCGCATTAAGTCAATTGCAAGATGAATATGAGCAAGTGGTGATTGAAGGGGCGGGTAGCCCGGCGGAAATTAATTTACGTCAGGGTGATATTGTTAATATGAGTGTCGCATTAGCATGCCAAGCAGATGTGTACCTCGTCTCTGATATTGACCGAGGTGGTTCCTTTGCTCATCTGCTTGGAACTTGGGCTTGTTTAGCACCAGAAGAGCAAAAGTTAATTAAAGGTTTTGTACTTAATAAGTTTCGCGGTGATCCTGCTTTATTAGGTAATGCGATGCAGTGGTTAGAGGATAAAACAGGCATACCAACGGTGGCAAACCTCCCTTATCATCGCCATCAATTACCTGAAGAAGATAGTTTTAGATTAGCTAATAACTGGCAACATGGTGTGATTAATGTGGCCTTAATTTATTATCCATATGCTTCAAATATGGATGAGTTTGATGCATTGAGTCATCAACAGGATATTAACCTTGTGCCTGTTTCAGAGTGCCAAGATTTGTCTGTGTTTGATGCGATTATTTTACCGGGCAGTAAAAACAGCGGCAAAAGTTTAGCGTTTTTACAAGAGAATGGTTTAGATAAACAAATTCATGCCTTTTCTAAAACCGGTAAATTGGTGTTAGGTGTTTGTGGCGGTTTACAAATACTTGGTCAACATATTAACGATCCATTAAAGCTTGAAGACGGTAATAAAAAAGCGTTAGGTTTACTTGATATCAGCACCACACTGGCACATAACAAAGCCACAAAACAGGTGAATTTACAGTGGTTAGAACAAAAACTAGAGGCCTATGAGATACATCATGGCAAAAGTGTAGTATTAAATGACACCGTGCACAGCTTTATCGCTGAGCATATTGGTTGGCAGCAAGGAAATGTATATGCTACCTACCTTCACGGGTTGTTTGATAATAAAGTTTTTTATAATTGGTTTATGGCGCAGTTTAATGCTCCGCAAAATGGAATAGATTGGAAGGAACACATTAACCAGGAATTAGATAATTTAGCCAATATGTTTGAAGAGCATGGTTGGTTATAGGCACAGAGAATGTTGAAAAGATTTTTTACTAGAAAAATGACCAAGATTGTTGTTCCATGTTTGCTGGTCATGACTGCTATCAATGCCCATGCTGATAGTAATGAAGCGTATAACACAGTAGAAGAAGCCTTTGCGATCGCAACCTTGATTTCAGACAGTGATGCGTTGACATTTGGTTTTGCTAATTTCGATTTAGATGTAGATGATCCGGGCTTTGGTACCGAAAGCAGCGCTAGTTTGAAAAATAGCTTGAAGGTATTTGTTGTTCCTTATACTTGGGATCTTGAACCTATTAATGAGCAGTTTGAACAAGCAATAACCATGCGTGCATTCTATATAAGCACTGAACGAGATAGTGAAATTTATGAAGGTATTAAAGATAACCTAGAGCAAGATACTGTGGGTGTTTATGGTAGCTATTCGCAATTTTATCATTTAGATGATAATTGGTATCTGACTTCAGAGCTAGGTTTGCACTTGACCTATTATGAAAACAAATACCATTATGGTGAAGGGGTACCAGACAGCATTATTAATGAACTTGAAGGTAGAGTTTTTAATGTGAACGCTTTTGCTGCTATTGCTGAGCCAATCGTGGGAATTGGTTATTCAGAAGATGAAGAGTGGGGGACTTGGCGTGTTCATAATAAAACCAATTATATTTATGGGCATGGATTAGGTGGCTCGATTCGTCATCCGGATAAAATGAACCCCGAGGGCTGGCGCTCCACCAATGGTGTTGAGTTAACGGTGAATGTGCCTGAGTTATGGGGTGTGCATGATTTTTTGACAATAGATTTTAAACGCATTGATCTGTTTGGTGATTTAGAGTCGATGGCTGATGATGGCTATTATTATGAAACCAGTTTAGGGTGGGTAATTGATACCAATGAAAAAGTCCCTTTATTGGATAATATTGGTATTGGGGTTTCCATTAATTACGGTAGTTCTATTAGTGGTGCGACATTAGTATTATATTGGAATGAATAGCCATTAAGTGTCGAATTAGATAACAGCTAAAGGGCGTGGATAAGCAGAAAACTTAACAGCTGCTTATCTACGCCCTTTGAGTTTATGGGTTTAAACGAGTATCAACCCATTTCCCATCTTGTTGCGTGTAAACAAAACGATCATGTAATCGATCCGCTTTACCTTGCCAAAACTCAATACTTTCAGGAATAACACGGTAGCCACCCCAGAATTCAGGTAGCGGGATCTCTTTACCTGCGAATTTATTTTCATAATATTTAACAGCATCGACTAAAGATTGGCGTTTATCCAGTGTTTGGCTTTGTCTTGAAGCCCATGCACCAATTTGACTGCCTCGCCCACGTGAATGAAAATAAGCTTCTGACTCTTCATGACTTACGCGTTCAATACGACCTTCTATTCTCACTTGGCGTTGTAGAATGTTCCAATGAAACAATAAAGCAGCATGTGGATTTTGCTCAAGCTCACCGGCTTTTCTACTGCTATAGTTAGTGAAAAATACAAATCCTTTTTGATCAACTTCTTTCAATAAGACCATTCGAGAGGAAGGTTTACCTTCAGCTGTACAAGTTGAAACGGACATCGACTCAGGTAATACAACTCCCGTATCTTCAGCTTCAGTTAACCAAGATTTAAAAAAATTAATAGGGTCGTTAGTGGTAGTGAGTGTTTTATTTTCAATCAATACACCTTGACCTAAGGTAAATGCGCAACGAAGTTTACTTAGTAGTGACATAGTTATCTTTTCATTAGATTGGACCGAGACTGAAGTGTATAATTTGTTAATAACCTTGTCGATAATATTGTTTTTACTCATTAAAAAATATTAGCTCGATGAGTAAATTAAAATGATGAATAACAGGTAACACTCAATGCACAACACCTTTACTGATGATCAGTACTGCGAGTTTTTAATTAAATTACTAGCGCCGGTATTTCCAGCATTAACCATTCAAGGTGGGGCCGATGAGCCTTTCTATAAAGCGCCAACCGAGACAGATAAAGCGGTCTTATATTTTAGAGAAAACTATCCGAGAAGCCTATTACATGAGTTAGCGCATTATTGCCTTGCCGGCGATAGACGAAGAAAGCTCGACGATTTTGGTTATTGGTATTCTCCATGTGGACGAAGTGCAGAAGAACAAACGCAATTTGAGCTAGTAGAAGCAAGGCCACAAGGATTAGAGAAAGCCATGTGTGAGATCGTCGGGATTAAATTTTCGCCGAGCACTGATGACTTTTCGGGAAGACCTGCCTCTCCGTTATTTTTACAGCGTTTAGAGGCAGCTTACAATGAAATGATTAACACTCCTCCTTTTACTGCAAGTAAAGTCTTAGCGGCACTGCGTAAAATATCGACTTAATGCAGATTGACAGCCAGTAATCACTTTTATTTTTTAGGTGCATATGGGGGGTTAATACCAGTCAATTATCTGTTGCTTTTTTGGTGGCTTGAGGATGATTTACATTGATAGTTGAATTACGCTTTTAAAGAGTAAGGCTGAGTCATGTTAGCTTATCGGATAAATTGGATACTATGTTATGTACAATACTGTAGTTATTTAGTTCTGTAGTTATCAAGTTATTTTTCAGCGAGAGGTTGTAATATGAAAAAAATACTAGTGGTTTGCTTAGGTAATATTTGCCGATCTCCAACAGCGGAAGCGGTATTAAAAGCCAAGGCGGCGAGCAAAGGGATCACTGTCGAAGTTGATTCTGCGGGTATTATTGGTTATCACCATGGCAGTACGCCTGATTCACGTGCGATGGCAGCAGGAGAAAAACGTGGTTATTGTTTTGATGGTATCTTTTCACGCAAGGTAAAAGAACAAGACTTTGCTTATTTTGATTATATTTTAGCAGCTGATAAGCAAAATAAACAAGACTTACTGGCGGTTTGCCCGACACAATACAAGGATAAAATATCGCTGTTCTTGGAAATGGGCGATACAGATCAACTGGAAATTCCTGATCCTTATTACGGCGGAGAACAAGGTTTTGAATTAGTGCTGGATTTGCTAGAGTTAGCCAGTGAAAACATTTTAGATAAAATAGGTTAATAGATTTAATGACACAAAAAACATATCACCATTCAGTACAAATTTATTATGAAGATACAGATCATTCTGGGGTTGTATATCATCCGAATTTTTTAAAGTATTTCGAACGAGCACGTGAGCATGTTATCGATAGCCAACGATTAAATACGTTATGGAATGAAAAAGGTATTGGTTTTGCTGTTTATAAAGCTAATTTAACTTTTCAAGAGGGTGTAGAGTTCGCTGAAATTTGTGATATCCGTACCAGCTTTATTATCGATGGAAAATATAAAACGCTGTGGCGTCAAGAAGTATGGCGGCCTGGTGCGACACGTGCAGCTGTTGTTGGTGATATTGAAATGGTTTGTTTAGATAAAAATAAACAACTGCAGCCTTTACCGTTAGAAATAATGGAGGCGCTACAAGCTAGTTAAACGCTATTATTTATCTTTAAACAGGGATTGGGCATCTATATAGTTAATGGACTGCTCGATACTTGATTCTCTACAAATGGCTAACATTTGTTTATTTAAGGTTTTTTGATAAAACCGCCAATTGTTATGCTTTGCCAATGGATAGGTATCATTAAACTGCAGCTTGATAACTTGTTTATCGTCAACTTCATTTATGTTGAAGTAAAATGTATCTAAGCCTAAACTAATTCCTACGCCGACTGCTTTTACAAAAGCTTCCTTTAAAGTCCAATACTTAAAAAATAGTTGCTGCTGCGCTTCACTAGTTAATAGGCTAAGTGCTTGATGCTCTTGTTTTGCAAAGTAACGTTTGCTGATTGGTAGGATGGAAATACGTCGTTCCGGGCTTTCTATATCACAACCAATATCATCATTAATCGTTACTGCCATTACAATTAAGTGATTGTTGTGGCTCAAATTAAAGCGAATATTATTTGGGTTACCTAATAACTCAGGTTTACCGTGCTTATTTCGTGAGAATTGTAAGTTGATTGGTGAACAGAGAACATATTGCGACAATATCAAACGCGTGAAAAGTCGTGTAATAAGGAATATTTGCTGTGCTTCTTTATGTTTAAAGGAGGCAAACTTAGTTATTTCATCAGGCGATAAAATAGATTTTATATAATCATCAGAGAAATTCGTTAATTGAAGTGGGTCAATAAACCATAAATCAATACGATTAGCTTTCAGCTCGTTATAAGAAGAGATAAGCGGGTTCAATGATGTACCTTATTTACAACTTAAAAAGAGCGGAGTGCTCTTTTTAAGTTTAAATCAATATTATTTATTCGTTTCTGGACGCTTAAATGAGTTGATTTGCTTGTTTACGTCACGACGCTCTTTAGATAATTCTGCACCAATAATAATATGGTCATCTACACGGTCTTCGTAATCTGATTGCATGTTTTTTACGATAGTTACAATATCATCGTGTGACATAGTCGGAGTAATGTACTCTAACAGGTTGGTTAATAGGTCAACACGTTTACGGTTATCACGGATTTTTTTCTCGTTATCAATGATTTCACGTTTCAATTTATTTTTACGGCGAGTGTTTTTAACTAACTCAAGAACTGTACTCATGTCTAACACCTTTTGATTTATAGTCTTAATTCTTTTATGAACAACAAATCATGTTATTCCATAAAATCGTTATTTTAACAGTACCTTGATTATACCCACAGGAGTAATTTACGAAACAGATTTTTTCAAAATTTGATAGATAAATGATTGAAACTTTAACTTGACTGTTATTTGAGCAAGTGACATTGTTGTCATAAATATGAAATAACTTATTGTTTATATGTAGATGTAATCGCAATATTATTCCAATAGAGGAGTTATTCATGACAGAAGCCGAGCGCAAATATTATATACTTGATACCAACGTTTTATTACATGAACCCCTAGCTTTATATTCCTTTCAAGAACACAATGTTGTGATACCAATGACGGTTTTAGAAGAACTAGACCGTATCAAAGATAGGCAAAAAGACGTCAGTCGAGATGCCAGAGTTGCCATTAGAAGTTTAGAGAAGTTATTTCAAGATGCTACCACGGAGCAAATAAGCCAAGGCGTTGGAATCGAACACAAAGGTGTTCAACTCGGCGGTGTTATTTCTATTTTTGCTGATCACCATGCTTCATTTCTCCAAGAGTCTTTTAGTGAAGACGAACCCGATAATCGTATTATCAATGCGGCATTGTACTTACAAAAAAGCAAAGTCCCTTCTAGAGTTGTATTAGTTACTAAAGATATTAATATGCGCCTGAAAGCCAAAGGGGCCGGTTTGAAGTATGTTGAAGATTATCGCACGGATAAATTAATCGATGATGTCGACTTACTAAGTAAAGGATATCAGCAGGTTGAAGGTGAATTTTGGGATGATATTTGCGAGTGTGAAACATTTAATCGAGGCGAAGATACTTACCATCAAATAAAAACAGATAAAATTAAAACGCCTTACCCTAATCAATATGTCACTGATCAAAGCAATAAGTTTGTTGGTAAGATAACTGATCATTACAAAGGTGGTGTTGAGCTTTTAGATATTGGTTATGATCGCCTAATGGGTGAGCAAGCTTGGGGGATAACACCTAAGAATATTTATCAGGGCATGGCGATCAATGCATTGCTTGATCCGAATGTTGATTTAGTGATTTTAACTGGGCCTGCTGGTTGTGGTAAAACCTTGCTCGCTGTCGCTGCAGCTTTAGAGTTGGTTATCGAACAAAAGCTGTATGATAAGATTATTGTGACGCGTAATACTCCCGATGTTGCGGAGAATATTGGTTTTCTACCAGGCACAGAAGAAGAAAAGATGATGCCTTGGTTGGCTTCTGTAACTGACACGCTAGAAGTACTGCATAAAAATGATAACTGTAGTGCAAGCTCAGTGAATTATATAATGGATAAGGCCAATATTCAGTTCAAATCCGTTAACTTTATGCGTGGGCGAAGTATCCAAAATAGCTTTGTTTTATTAGATGAGTGTCAAAACTTAACCGCTTCACAACTTAAAACGATTATTACTCGTTGTGGTGAGGGCACTAAAATAGTTTGTTCGGGTAACCTTGCTCAAATTGACAGTAACTATTTAACTCCTGTGACATCGGGGTTAACTTATATCGTTGAACGATTCAAAGATTTTGAAGGCAGTGCAAATGTCTACTTAAATGGCGTAATGAGAAGCCGCTTAGCAGAGTTTGCAGAAGAGCATCTTTAATAAACGGTTCATAAGCAATGGCTTTTAAATAGAAAGCCATTGTTTGTTATTTTTCAGCTTCTAAAGCTTGTCTTTTCGCTTCTTTTATTCGATTCTTTTCGTATTTTAATTGTTTTACTTTGATTTTATTATTTTTATCTCGGCTACTTTTGATTAAGTCATTATCAATTTGATGTGCCTGAGATTTCGATAATTTATCGTAAAGCACTACATTTACTGACGCTGCTAAATTCATGCAACCAATAGTTGGTACATAAACCACGTGATCTGCTTTGTTGATCACTTGTTGCTTAATTGTCCCGTCTTCAGGCCCAAATAAATACATGGCATTATCAGGATGTTTAAAATTAGGTAATGGCGTTGCGCCTTCGATAAGGTCTACACAAACTAATTCCATGCCAGGTTCGAGCGCTGTTAACATATCTTCATAATGCACTAATGGCACAATTTCGTGCACTTTTTGTGTGTCTGCTGCTAAGCGAACGGCTCTGTTAAAACGTTCTCCAGAATAGACTACTTTATGGGCATCATAACAACCCGCAGCACGCATGGCTCCGCCTACGTTCGATGAGCTTTTAGGGTTAGTTAGTGCAATAAAAGTGCGTTTTTGATGATTAGTTTGTATATTTTTTTCGGACATAGTTTTACTGTTTTCAGGTATATTGCTAATAAGTGTTGATATAAATGTAAGAGGAGGGATGCGCTGCCAATATCAAATTAACAGCACCTTAGCTTTATAAAGCTTCTATTTGACCTAATGCTTCTGTAAATTCAGATAAACCTAATTCGATATCGTCTTCTTCACCTACCCAGTTTAATCCAACAATTACGTCATCTTCCACTAGATCTTCTAACCAAAATTCAAACCAGTCAGCTAAGCTAATTGGTGCTGCAACATATTCTTCCCACTCTTCAACACAATGTTTTTGTGCAAGTGCTTGTGTTGACCATAAAGGCATCACTTCAGTTTCTTCATATTGCATGGAATCCATTACCACCCAATCGCCGCTTGCTATATCCTGCAGAGCCCATAAAACTTGACTGTCTTTAACGTCATTTTGGAATTTTTCTAATGCTGCAATGTTTTGAGTCATGGTCTATCTCTTTATCTTTTAATGGGATGCTTAGTATACGGGTTAAGCTAATAATTGATAGTGAGAAATGATCGCAATTTAATGAAATATCATGATGGTTAGTATTTTTATCTTCAGGCATAATTGTTGTAATTAAAAAAGGAAGTCAGATGGAATTATTACAAATACAACTGTTTGGAAAAACGCTACGTCTCGAAGCCTCAATGGCGGGGTGGCAACAATTAGTGTGGGGAGAACAAATTGTTTCTCAAATTACCGCGAGTGAAGCTAGCCAAGGTATAAAAACACACCGCTTTGAGTTAATACAGCAGGTAAATGTCGATAACGATATAAACAACGCTGAAGTGTTAGCGGCGCAATCCAAATCTATCGTATGTGAGTTAGAGGTAGATTTGACTTGGCAACCATTTTTACTTAGCTATACATTAAAGGTTGATGGTAAAACCATTGAGTCATCATCTCGTAATGAAAAAGACATTGAACAACAAACGCCTATTGCTATTAATAAGCAACCGACAAAGCTGAGTATTATTGGCCTTGGTAGTCTTGCCTTAAAGTTATTTAAAAGCGCTAAAGTGATTAAAGTTGTATTAGCCGGGGCAAGTGTCGCTGCCTATAGTTGGTTTTTTTCTTTTCAATTTGCAGCATCTTTAATTGTGTGCCTGGTGTTTCATGAGTATGGCCATATCAGAGCGATGAAGCATTTTGGCATGAAAACTAAAGGGATCTATCTAATTCCGTTTATTGGTGGATTAGCGGTTACTGATGAAAAAATAAACACGCGTTGGCAAGATGTGGTTATCTCAATCATGGGACCCACATTTGGGCTATTGATGTCAATTTTTTGTGTGCTTATGTATTGGCTAACTGATAGTCAATTTTTTGCTGGTCTTGCCGCTTTCAATGCATTGCTTAATCTATTTAATCTCTTACCTATTTTACCTTTAGATGGCGGGCATATATTAAAAAGTATTAGCTTTTCTATGAATAGTAAACTAGGGTTGGTTAGCTGTATTGCTGGAGCACTTATCGGCATTGTTGCTAGTTATGCTTTAAATTTGACTTTATTAGGTTTTTTATTAATTATAGGTTGTGTTGAAATTATATTTGAGTGGAAAGGGCGCTTTAATAGCTCTTTATTACCCCTTGATCGTTATGGGCAACTATTTTCAATAACGTGGTATTTAGTGACTATATCGAGTTTAATTGGCATTATTTTTTATTTTGCGAAGACTGGCGACGAATTAATGTCATTACCTTTGATTATACTAGGAAGTTAATCTAATTTTATTTGATAGCAAAAGGAATTGACATTGAATTTAAAAAAATTCAGCTTGATAGCTTTACCTTTATTGATGCTGGGTTGTAGTGACCCAAAGGTCAACACTGAGACTACCAACACTTATCAAAACTATAATGGCGTTGATGCTCAAGCTGTTTTTGGAACGGTGACTTACAATGAAGGTATTATCTTACCTGATTCAGCAACGTTAACTGTAAAACTTCAGGATACATCTCGCCAAGATGTCAGTGCTATCGTACTAGCGCAACAAACTATTATGCTCACCTCTAACGCACCCTGGTCGTTTAGTATGAATTACGACCCGAGTATTATTAAAGATAAAAGAAACTTCACCATCTCCGTTAGGATTGAGGTTGATGGGCAACTATATTTTATTAACAAAAATCGAATAGCTGCGTTTGACGGTAGTGCGATCAAAGTGATAGTTTCGCCTGTAACTGGTTTAAAAAATACAACTATTTAACGGTCTTATAACAATTTACTATAATCTATCTTATTTCGTTACTGCATTTTTTTTTAATAAATGCATAATACAATAAATTATAAACACCTTGTGACTTTGTAAGGAAACACATGAATAATAAACGATTAACTCACCTTAAGGCGCTTGAGGCTGAATCAATTCAAATTATGCGAGAAGTAGCTGCAGAGTTTGATAACCCTGTGATGCTATATTCAATAGGTAAAGATTCATCAGTGTTATTACACCTTGCCCGTAAAGCATTCTACCCTGGCAAAATACCTTTCCCTCTTTTACATGTTGATACTAACTGGAAATTCAAAGAGATGATTGAATTCCGTGATAATTTAGCAAAGAAATATGATTTCGATTTGTTAGTTCACAAAAACCCAGAAGGTATTGCAATGGGCATGGGGCCATTCACACACGGTTCTGCTAAGCATACTGATGTGATGAAAACTCAAGGTCTTAAGCAAGCTTTAGATCATTACGGTTTTGATGCTGCATTTGGTGGTGCTCGTCGTGATGAAGAGAAATCTCGTGCGAAAGAACGTGTTTACTCTTTCCGTGATAAGAAACACCGTTGGGATCCAAAAAACCAACGTCCAGAATTATGGAACATTTATAACTCTAAAGTAGACCGCGGTGAAAGTATTCGTGTATTCCCACTGTCTAACTGGACTGAACTTGATATTTGGCAGTACATTTACCAAGAACAAATTGAAATGGTGCCACTGTACTTCTCAGCTCCTCGTCCAGTTGTTGAGCGTGATGGTTCTCTTATCATGGTTGATGATGAGCGTATGCCGCTTGAAGAAGGCGAAGTACCTGAAATGAAAAATGTACGTTTCCGTACGCTTGGTTGTTACCCTCTAACTGGTGCGATTGAATCTGAAGCAAAAACATTACCAGAGATTATTCAAGAGATGCTATTAACAACTACATCTGAGCGACAAGGCCGAGTGATCGATAACGATTCTGCGGGTTCGATGGAAAAGAAAAAAATGGAAGGTTACTTCTAGGCAAACGCTTGAAATAACTGAATCCTATAAAGAGTTAAGGAAAAAAAATGAGTAATGATACAAATCTAATCGCATCGGATATCGAAGAATACTTACGTGTTCATGAAAACAAAGACATGATGCGTTTTATCACTTGTGGTAGCGTAGATGATGGTAAATCAACATTAATCGGACGTTTATTATTTGATAGTAAAATGATCTTTGAAGATCATATGGCTGCAATCGAGAAAGACTCTAAAAAATTCAACACAACTGATGAGTCTTTTGACTTAGCATTATTAGTTGATGGTTTACAATCTGAGCGTGAGCAAGGCATCACAATTGATGTTGCTTACCGTTACTTTGCAACAGAGCAACGTAAATTCATTATTGCAGATACACCAGGACATGAACAATACACACGTAACATGGCAACTGGTGCGTCAACTTGTGACTTAGCGATCATTCTGATTGATGCGCGTCACGGTGTACAAGTTCAAACTCGTCGTCACTCTTATATCTGTTCTTTATTGGGTATTAAGCATGTTGTGATTGCTATCAATAAAATGGACGCTGTAGATTACGATCAAGATGTTTATAAGAAAATAAAAGACGATTACCGTGAGTTTGCTAAACAGTTAAATATTGCTGATGTACGTTTTGTACCAATTTCAGCGCTAAAAGGTGACAATGTTGTAAACCAAAGCGAAAACATGCCTTGGTACCCAGGTTCTCCTTTATTACGCCTACTTAATACTGTTCAAATCAGTAGTGATGATAATAAACAATTCCGTTTAGGTGTTCAGTACGTTAATCGTCCAAACCTAGATTTCCGTGGTTTTGCAGGAACAATTGCATCAGGTGAAATCCGTATTGGCGATATAATTGAAGCATTACCATCAGGTAAGCAAAGTAAAGTAAAAGAGATTGTTACTTTTGATGGCAATATTGATGTTGCTTACCAAGGTATGGCGATCACATTAACACTTGAAGATGAAATCGATATCAGCCGTGGCGATATGATTGTTCGTCCACATGAAAAACCACAATCAACTAAGAACTTTGAAGCTGATGTTGTTTGGATGGATGAAACTGCTCTGCATGTTGATCGTGAATACATCATTAAAGTAGGTAGTAATTCTACTGTAGGTTCTGTGACTGCAGTTAACTACCAAACAGATGTTAATACTATTGAGCAAAAACCAGCAAATCAACTTGCCCTAAATGAGATTGGTAGTTGTAATTTTGAAGTGGCAAAAGAAGTACAATTTGATGCTTATGCTTCAAACCGTGCGACTGGTGCTTTCATTATTATTGACCGCTTATCTAACGCAACTGTTGGTGCGGGTATGATTAAACAAGCTATCGAAGGTAAAGCTGAATCTAAATCAGATTACAGTGACTTTGAAGTTGAGTTTAACGCATTAGTACGTAAACACTTCCCACACTGGGAAGCGAAAGATATCCTAAAAGGATAATTCTAAAAAGTGATCAGTTGTTAGTTGATACTGACTTCTGATCACCCTTCATTGATGGCGTATTCATGACATTCCAATCCTATTTTGTACTTGCCGTTTTCATTTTAACCATCATTGGTTTGATTAAATTTCAACAACGCCCCAGTTTAGTTTTTGGTGTTGCATTATTGTCTCTATTTTCCACAGAAATGGTTTCTACTGAACAGGTGATAAAAAGCCTTTCTAATCAAGGTTTACTGACCTTAATTCTACTTATGCTATGTTCGATAGCATTAGAAAAAACACGTTTATTACGTTTAGTGGCGATGAAAGTCATTAGACCTACTTACAGTGCAACCTGGTTGCGTTTATTCGGTTTTACCGTTTTCTCATCTGCATTTCTCAACAACACTGCTGTTGTTTCAACTATGTTGGCACCGATTCGCAATAATCCTAATCACTCTGCTAGCAAGTTACTTATTCCTCTTTCATATGCTGCTATCTTAGGAGGCACATTAACGCTAGTGGGGACATCAACCAACCTGATTGTGAATAGTTTGGTATTAGATATGAACCTACCATCACTTGGTTTTTTTGATTTTACGCTAGTGGGATTAGCCTTAGTGGTTACCTGTGGGACGACACTGTATTTTTGTCGTTCCCTATTACCAGACCATATGATGAAAAGTAGCAAATCAGAATCTTATTTTATAGAAGCTAAAGTGAATCCCGATTCAACCTTAGTAGGTAAAAGCATCGATGAAAATGGCCTAAGACATCTGCAGTCATTATTTTTAGTAGAAATAATGAGGGGAGATCTACAATTAACGGCGATTACGCCCAATGAAATCATACAAGCAAATGATAAGTTAATTTTTAGTGGTGATATTTCAAAAGTAAGTCAGTTACGTATGTTTGATGGCTTATCTATTTTTGCAGAAAATAGTGGTCTTCCTCTAGGTAACCTACGTGAAGTTGTGGTTCGTTCAGAAAGTATTTTAAATGGCAGTACGTTAAAGTCTGTTGGTTTTCGCTCATTATTCGATGCAGCTGTTGTGGCGATTAAACGTGATGGTGAGAAGGTCTCTGGTAAGATAGGACGACTTAAAATAAAGCCTGGTGATTTTTTAGTGTTGGCCGTTGGTGAAGATTTTAAATCACGTCGTAATATACGTAAGAATTTTATACTACTATCGGATGTAGAACTGGATTCGCGTCTTACTGGCACTAAAGAGGTACTGGCTATCGTTGGTTTCTTTGCTGCGATTGTTTTGGCTGCATTTGGTATTTTGACGTTATTCAAAGCTGTTTTATTGTTATTAGGCGTGTTGTTACTTACCGGCTGTTTAACAACTAATGAATTATTAAGAAGATTTCCGGTTGAAATCTGGGTAATCATCTCCTCCGCAATCGTATTATCTTATGCGCTACAAAATAGTGGGGTAATAGATAATTTCACCGCTTTAATGAGTGCGAATACAGATTTGTTTAGCCCGTTATTGGCATTAATTATGGTCTACATTATCACATTATTATTGACTGAATTAGTGACAAACAACGCAGCCGCTGCATTAATTTTTCCCATTGCTTATGGCCTTGCTAATAGTATAGATGCAAATCCTATGGCCTTTATTATGGCAGTAGCTTTTGGTGCAAGTGCGAGTTTTATTAGTCCTTATGGTTATCAAACAAACTTAATGGTCTTTAATGCTGGCCAATATAAATTGAATGATTTTATCAGGGTCGGTGTGCCAATGAGTTTAGTTTATAGCGTGACTTGCGTGACAGCAATCGTGCTTGTATTTGGGTTGTAATTATTATAAAAAATTATTAATTAATATTGTTATTTATCGACTTTACTAGCGATAACATTGAATATTAAAACACATTAAGAGAGAGTTATTATGACTAGTCCTTACATAGAAAAAGAAGTGGATGGTGATAAATCATCTGATGTTGTATGGCATCAAGCCAGTGTTTCACATCAAGATCATTGCCAATTAAATGGTCATAAAGCAGCTGTTTTATGGTTTACAGGCTTAAGCGGATCAGGCAAATCTACAGTGGCTAATGCAGTTGATTTAATGCTTTTTCAACATAAAGCAAAAACCTATGTGTTAGACGGTGATAACGTGCGTCACGGGTTAAACGGTGACTTGGGTTTTTCAGATAAAGACCGTGTCGAAAATATTCGTCGTGTTGGGGAAGTTTCTAAATTATTTGCAGATGCTGGCTTATTGGTATCGACTGCGTTTATTTCGCCTTTTGTTGCTGACCGTGAAATGGTGCGCTCACAGCTACCTGAAGGGCAGTTTATAGAAGTGTTTATTGATACGCCTTTAGCAGTCTGTGAGTCTCGCGATCCTAAGGGCTTATACAAAAAAGCAAGAGCTGGTGAAATTAAGAACTTCACGGGTATTGATAGTGCTTATGAAAAACCTGAGAACCCAGAAATACATGTGCAAACAGATCAAAAATCAATTCAAGCATGTGCACAACAGGTTATCGATTATTTAAAACAAAATGAGTATTTATAATGCATTATGATATTTTTAATGGTGATGCAGACGGTATCATCTCACTAATTCAATTACGTTTAAATGAGCCTAAGCAGTCTACATTAGTCACAGGCGTAAAAAGAAATATTCAATTACTAGCGGATATTGATGCGAATGCGAGTGACACACTCACCGTATTAGATATCTCTATGGAAAAAAACAGCAAAGCATTAAATGCACTGTTAGAGAAAGGCGTTAAAACGTTTTATGTCGATCATCATCGTGCTGGTGATATTCCAGAATCAGAGCATTTAACGGCAATGATCGACCTAGATGCAAATACTTGTACTGCCTTGATCATCGATCAATATTTAAAAGGTAAATACCGTAGTTGGGCAATATGTGCGGCTTATGGTGATAATATGATTGCCAGTGCTGAAAAGTTAGCAGATCAAGCTGGATATGATGCAACTCAAAAAGAGCAGTTGAAAGAGCTCGGTACATTAATTAATTATAATGGTTATGGCGCTGCGATATCGGATTTACATTTTGATCCCGCTGAACTGTATCGTTTATTACTTAAGTATGAATCACCTTTTGACGTGATTGCAGACCCGCAGTCACCTTATATCAAACTACAAGCTGCTTACCAAGAAGATTTAAACAATGCATTGGCTATACCTGCTCAATATAAATCAGATTTACTCAGCATTTTTGAATTACCTGATCAGCCTTGGTCACGAAGAATTAGTGGTGTTTATGGCAACTTATTAGCTAACCAACAACCTGATAGTGCCTTTGCTGTGCTGACTCAAAATGCACAAAATAACTACCTTGTTTCTCTTAGAGCGCCGCTTAATAATAAGCAGGGCGCAGGGGATATTTGTAGTCAGTTTGAATCTGGAGGTGGTCGAGCGGCCGCAGCAGGTATTAATCAGTTACCAAAAAATGAATTAAACCATTTTATTGAGCTGGTTGAAGCGCATTATAAAAAATAAGTTATAGCAGTTACGTTAAATAAATTAATTATCGTGATTGGTATTAGATAAGGGGGCGTTTTATCGCGCTCCCTAAATTGCTATTGTTATTTATCAGTTAACGATACCTGCCTTGGCATGTTCTTCTAGATATGGATTCCTCTTTACTCGGTACCTTGGTGGATAATAGAAAACGCAAAACGTTTGCCTTGGCCAGTTACCTGGCACTTATCTAAACGAATATCTTTAAACCTAGTATCTTTCTAATCCAGTATCACTCAAACCTACTATCATTAAAGCCATTAATTCTTTTAACGTGTTATCAGTATTGGCAAGCTTATACCAATCTAAGTAAAAATATGATCTAATTGATTTATCTATTGCGATTAAAGCA
>NZ_JBAKAZ010000008.1:0-95916 GCF_038155185.1 Psychromonas aquatilis | reverse complement strand
AAGTCATTTTTTCTGCGTAAAATTTAGATCACTTATTTAATATAATTGGTATAACTATCTCTTTATAAGTTTAATGGCGCAGTACTAGAGTGGCCATGCCTAAAAATGAAAATAAACCAATAACGTCTGTGACAGTTGTTAACGCCATACCGCCAGCGAGAGCGGGATCTATTTTATATTTTGTCATTAATAAAGGGATACAGACACCAGCAATACCGGCTATTGATAAGTTGATAAACATTGCTCCAGCGATGATATAACCAACCTGTATATCTCCTTTCCATAGTACGACTGCAGTAGCAACAAGAATGGCCCAAATGCAACCATTGAGTAACCCTATTGCGGCTTCTTTACCTATTAACCAGCGTGTGTTGCTACTGCTAATATGCCCTACAGCAATCCCTCGAATAACTAATGCTAATGTTTGGTTCCCTGCGATACCGCCCATGCTTGGCACTATTGTCATTAACACGGCAAGGGTTGCGACTTGCTCTAACGTTGCCTCAAACATATTGGAGACAGAAGCTGCAATAAATGCTGCCATTAAGTTAACTGCTAACCAAACTGTTCGTCTTTTAGCACTAGGGAGGACAGGAGCGAAGGTATCTTCATCATCATCCATCCCTGCCATCCCCATCATCGAGTGTTCAACATTTTCACGAATAAGGTCAACAACATCATCGATGGTAATTCGGCCTAGTAGTTGATTATTATCGTCGACGATTGGCGCAGAAACCCAGTCATGACGTTCAAATAGCTTGGCAATTTCAGCTTCTTCTAATAACACATTTAAGGCAACGGTATCATGGCTCATAACATCTTTAATAAGTGAAGAAGGCGCAACGGTTAACAGTGTAGATAAAGAGACATCGCCTAATAATTTATTATCAGTATCAACGACATATAAAGCATCTGTTGTATCTGGGATGGTGCCTTTTAAACGTAAATAACGTAATACCACTTCAATTGTGACATCAGGACGTACGGTCACTGTGTCTGTATTCATCATTGAGCCAGCGGTATCTTCAGGAAAGGCTAGAGCGAGTTCAACACGCTGTCTATCTTGGGCGTCCATTTGTTCTAGTACAGCCCGGTAAACACTATCTGGAATACCACGTAATACGTACGCTAAGCCATCAGTTTCCATTCCTTCTGTCGCAGCAACTAAGTTATCCGTACCCATTAAATTAATGATGCCATCTTTTGCATCTTCATTTAATTCTTCTAGAATTTCACCATGTTGGTCGTGATCAGTTAGGTTCCAAAGTACTTTACGGTTAGCTGGCGGAGAGGATTCTAAAAGAAAAGCAACATCGTTGGCTGGCATTTTATCTAGAATACTACGAGCTAATACAAAGCGGCCATTTTCTATCGCCTTTTTAACTTCTTGAAGTCGTAGCTGGGTATTGTCATTTTTATTTTTGTCCAGCATCCTAGCTCCTGATTTTATTCTTCTTCTAAAAACTTATTCTCGATGAGTTCTGTGACAGCAAGCATTGCCTCTTGTGCTTGCGGGCCTTGTGCTGCTATCTCGATTTCTTGCCCTAAACAAGTTTCTAGGACCAATAAACCTAAAACACTACCAGCATCGGCTTGTTTGCCATTATGTGTAATGGTGATTTGTGCATCAAATGCATTGACTAACTCGACGAGTTTGATTGTCGCTCTAGTATGTAAACCCAATTTATTTTTTATTGTAATTGTTTGCGTAATTATATCCAATGGGGTCACTCCTTTAAGCATTTGTGCTCTATTTGTATTTGATATTTATGTTTAAATCGTGCTGCTATCTGTTCTGTAACATAAACTGAACGGTGGCGACCACCAGTACAACCAATGGCAATGGTGACGTAATTACGATTATTCTGTTCTAAATGAGGTAACCAATTTAAAAATAAATTCTCTATATTTATAATGGTTTCTTTAACCACTGAAAATGAATTTAAATAGTCTTGTATTAATTTATCTTTTCCTGAATAAGCTTTCAGATCTTTTTCCCAATATGGATTAGGTAAAAAGCGTACGTCAAAAATGTAATCAGCATCTTCAGGATGTATGTACTTAAAGCCAAAAGATTGAAATATAATAAGCAGATTGCTTTTTGTTGAGCCTTGCAAATATATTTTTAAATGTTCATTTAGGTTATGTACAGATAACGACGTTGTATCAATAGAGAGGGCTGCCATTGATTTTAATGGCATTAGCATTTCGCTTTCTAAATCTAATGCTTGAGATAATGAGAGTTTTTGCCTAGAAAGTGGGTGGAGGCGACGTGTTTCGCTATAACGACGTATTAATTCACTGGTTAGTGCATCAATATAGATGATTTCTAATTCAACTTTTTGTTGTAAGCCTACAATGAGTTGCTCAATCTCTTCAACTTTCGCAGGCATATTACGAACATCTAAACTGACAGCGACCTTGTTATCTTTAGGATCTAACGTATCAATTAATTGACCTAATAATTGATACGGAACGCCATCGATGCAGTTATAACCTAAGTCTTCGAGTACATGGAGGGCAATTGTTTTTCCTGAGCCAGAGCGCCCACTGATAACAATTAACTTCATATGCACTCCTTTTACTTATAGGGTTAATAACTCAAATAATTGCTGATTGTCTTCTGCATTACGTAATTGACGAAGAAATTGCTTATCAAGTAACTTCTGACTAATTTCTGATAACGCAGAAAGGTACTCTTTGCATTGATCTTCAGGCACAAAGATTGCGAATAATATATCTACTTTATTACCGTCATATGAATCGTAATCAATCGCCGTTTCACATTGTAAAAAAATAGCTGTTGCAGGTAGCTCACGAGAAATCTTCACATGGGGAATAGCAATCCCTGAACCAACACCTGTTGATCCAATTTTTTCTCTAGCAATTAAACTTTCAAATAAGTCTTGAGAGTTTAATGCTAATTTTTCAGCAGCAACAATGCTAATTTTTTCTAATGCAGCTTTCTTACTTGCACAAACTGCGTGACTAAATACTGAGTCTTTATTTAATAGAGTAGATATTTTCATAATAAATTTTAACTGTTTTTAATGGACGCGAGAGTTTAACAGGTTAGCAATAAATGACTATAGTTAATCTCACTTAAATTATTCCATATCAAAATCTAAAGTAATTGTTTGCGCTGGTTTGATGGCGGAATCCCTAATGATTCTCGGTACTTAGCAATCGTACGTCGCGCAACTTGAATACCTTTTTCCTCTAGTAATTTTGTTATTTTATTGTCACTTAATGGCTTGTTTGCCGGTTCTGCAGCCACTAATTTCTTGATTAAAGCGCGTATTGCAGTCGATGAGCATTCACCACCACCATCAGTTGTCACATGGCTTGAGAAAAAATACTTCAACTCATATATGCCTCGATGAGTGTGCATAAATTTTTGTGTAGTCACACGTGAGATTGTGGATTCGTGCATATCTACTTCAAAAGCAACATCATTTAAAACCATGGGTTTCATTGATTCATCACCATATTCAAAAAATGCTTGTTGTTGTTGAACAATACAGTTTGATACTTTTAATAGTGTTTCATTGCGGCTTTCTAAGCTTTTAATAAACCATTTAGCTTCCTGTAAATGGCCTTTAATAAACTGTGAGTCTGTTTTGCTAATATTACTACTGCATAAATTTGCATATTGTTGATTAATAGATAAGTTAGGATCACAGTCTTGATTTAATGACACTCTCCATTGCCCATTAACTTTCTTAACATACACGTCAGGTACGATGTATTGTGTTGTGCTTGTTTCAATACTGTTGCCTGGACGCGGCTCTAAGCTTTGAATTAGGCGCATTATTTCCGAAAGCTGCGTTTCTTTAAATTTGCTTTTGCGGGCAAGTGTTCGATAATCTCGATTGCCTAACAAATCCATATATTCTTCGAGTATTGTAATGGCTTCGTCACGCCACGGAGTATCTTCTGGAAGCTGGCGGAGTTGGATTTGTAAACATTCTTTTGTAGTACGAGCTGCAACCCCCAATGGGTCGAAATGTTGAATGCGTTTTAAAACGACTTCTATCTCATCTAGTTCTATTTCATCTATTTCTGTTTTTAAACTCGTTAACAGACTTTCACAATCAGTTGTTAGATAACCCGATTCATCAATCGAATCGATGATAGACATTGCTATTATTTGATCCGTCTCGCTGAACGGTGTTAATTGCATTTGCCAAATTAAATGATCTTGTAATGATGTAGATGATTCACCCTGATAAACAGTATCTTCACCATCATATGCCACTGCATTAGAGGAGGTGCCTGTTATTTGTGGGGCACTATATGACTCTTCCCACTCTTGTTCTACAGGTAAATCCTCAGAGAATTCTTGTTGTGTGATCGCTTCTGACGTATCAACCTGGCTACTATCGACTTCCTTAACCGTTGCCTCAGTCCCTGTTTGGTCATCTTGTTCTAAAAGGGGATTAGAATCTAAAGCATTTTGAATCTCTTGTTGTAGATCAAGAGTCGATAGCTGTAATAACCGTATTGCTTGTTGTAATTGGGGGGTCATTGCTAATTGCTGACCCATCCTCAACTGTAGTCCTTGTTTCATCAAAGCATTTATTCCTAGCGCTTAACTTAAAGTTTAAACCCTTCACCTAAATAAACACGTTTTACATGTTCATTCGCTAGTATTTCATCTTGAGTGCCAACGGCAATAATCTCTCCATGACTTACTATGTATGAGTGCTCACAAACATCCAATGTTTCTCGCACATTGTGATCGGTAATTAATACACCTAATCCTCTATCACGCAGTTGTTGAATAATATTTTTAATATCGATTACAGAGATAGGATCGACCCCTGCAAAAGGTTCATCTAGTAAAATAAACTTAGGTTCAGTTGCAAGTGCTCTCGCGATTTCAACACGGCGTCGCTCACCACCAGATAAACTCATCCCTTTATTGTTGCGGATGTGTGTGATGTGAAACTCTTCTAATAATGTATTAAGTTTTTCATCTCGTTGAGCTTGTGTTAATTCTTTACGAGTTTGCAGTATCCCCATAATATTATCGGTAACGGTTAAACGTCGAAAAATAGAGGCTTCTTGAGGCAAGTATCCAATCCCTTTTTGAGCTCGAATATGCATCGGGTTGCTGGAAATATCTTCATCGTCAATGACAATACTTCCTTCATCTTGTTTTACTAAACCAACTACCATATAGAATGAAGTTGTTTTACCAGCGCCATTAGGGCCTAGTAAACCAACAATCTCGCCAGTTCTAACTGTTAAACCAACACCGTTAACAACTGTACGTCCTTTATAGCTTTTAACTAAGCCTGTCGCGCGTAATTCAGCCATTTATTTTTTTCCTGATGTTGTTTTATCTTTTTCAAATTGAGCGGGTAAAAAGATGGTTTTAACGCGTTCTGTCTGGCTAGAGTTTACATTTAACTCTTGCGAGTCTAAGTAGTACTCAATTTTTGATCCATTTACCTGACTATCTAATTGTTTTACTTGTGCATTAGTGGTTAAAGTTACTTTACCTTTTGCAACATCATAAACGATATTTTTTGCTTCAGCATCAAATGGTTTACCATCATCTTGAGTTTGATAAAAGGTTGCTACATTACCTTCAGCAATCATTACTTCGTGATTGGGTTGCTCACCTCTTATCACGGTAAGTTTGTCAGCAGTTAACTTGATCGTACCTTGCGTCAGTAAGACATCTTTCGTAAACACTATTTTATTGGTTTTTAGGCTGGCTTGCTGCTGCATTGAAGAGATGTGAATAGGCTGATTGTAATCAGATTCTAAAGCAAAAAGGTGACTGCTAAACAAAGATGTCGTCAGTATAAGGGCTAATTTATTTAGGTTCATTTAAGTACACCGCTTTAATGTTTGAATTTAGTTTCATTTCTTCTTCTACCAAGGATGCCCATAGACCGACACCTTCTTGACGCATTTGAGGACCGGTCCAGGTCACTTTTAAGTCACTCGTTATTACTTTTGTATCTAGCATCACTACGGCTTCTTCTGTTGACATCGTTTGTACGACTTGATCTTCACTTAGATTTTTAACCAGAACATCACCAGATAAAAGTAAATTATTATTTTCTTTTAACGTGCCAGTTAAACTGGTCAATTGCCATACAGTGACTTCGCCTGTGTCATCATTTTTATTGTACACAATGACTTTAGGCTGAACAAATTCAGTAATATCATGTTCAGGATAGTTTGTTGCCTTATCAGCGAAAACACGATAGTCATTAAAGCCAAATTGATCAAAATGATCACTTCTTACATTATCTGCAATATAACTTGGATGATGTTCTGGTAATGCAGGCAACTCTACTTCTGGCTTAAAATAAACCCACAAAGTAAATGCAATCAGTAATGCAATAAAGGGAATACTTTGTTTTTTATTCATTTATTCACTTTTACCTTCAGTTGTAGATAATTGTCCATGACATTGCAAGAAGAGGTCACAAATTTCACGAACCGCGCCAAAACCACCGTTAATAGTCGTTACTAAATCAGCTGCTTGCAAGGTAAGTGGGTGAGCATCATTTACCGCAATCCCCAATCCAGCCATTTTCATGACGGGTAAATCAACAACATCATCTCCAATATAAGCTGTTTCTTCTGGTTTAAGGTTTAATGTTTTTAGTAAAGATTGATAAACAGTTAATTTATCATCTTTACCTTGGAATATATGTGTTACACCTAATGCTTGCATTCTATTTTTGACAATATTTGATTCACGACCGGTAATAATTGCAACATCAATATTTTGTTTCATGATTGCTTTAAGGCCAAACCCATCTTTGGTATGAAATGCTTTTAATTCTTCACCATCATTACCGAGGTAAATTCGACCATCAGAAAAAACGCCATCTACATCGCAGACAAATAATTTTATTTTTTTTGCTTGTTCAAAAACAATAGGATCAATTTTTCCATAGGGTGTATCAATCATTTGTCGACTCTTTTTAACATGATAGGAAATATACAATTAAAAATATCAAAATACGTGCCATAACGCGAGTTTTGTTTATTTCTAAACACAAAGATTTCGAGATTAACGCCGCTTTTTGATTTTATTATGGCAGCATACTTAGTTTGAAATCTTCCTTTGTATCGATAAGTAGGAATCGCATTGTAATGGTTAATTTATGTAAATTTAGATTAATTGCTTTTTTATAGGTAAAATCAATTTTAAAAGCCCAATTTAATAATTTTAGTTAGGCTTTTTAGCTTAATGAACGTCTCGACTTTAATTCAAATTTCTTTAGAGAAAGTATAATTATGCCTGAACAACACATTGTAATTAATCAACTTAGTTTCATGCGCCAACAGAAAAAGATATTTGAAAATATCAATATGCAGTTTGAACGCGGTAAAATAACGGCAGTGCTTGGACCAAGTGGTATAGGTAAAACAACCTTGCTTAAACTAATCGGAGGGCAAGTGCCAGCTGATAGTGGTGAAGTTTTGTTTGACGGTGTATCAATTCACCAATGCTCTGAAAAAGAGCTATATCAAGCTAGAAAAAAAATGGGAATGTTATTTCAAAGCGGAGCACTATTTAATGAATTGAGTGTTTTTGAAAATGTCGCTTTTCCATTACGTGAGCATACCAAATTAGATGAAAAACTTTTAACTACGTTAGTATTAATGAAGCTTAATGCCGTTGGGTTAAGAGGTGCTAAGGACTTACTTCCATCACAATTGTCTGGTGGTATGGCCCGCCGTGTCGCTTTAGCTCGTGCTATTGCCCTAGACCCTGATGTCATTATGTATGACGAGCCTTTTACAGGGCAAGATCCTATTTCAATGAATGTCTTATTAAAATTAGTAAAAGAATTGAACGATACTTTAGGTTTAACGTCTATTATTGTTTCTCATGATGTTAATGAGGTTTTATCTATA
Source organism: Psychromonas aquatilis (assembly GCF_038155185.1). NCBI lineage: Bacteria > Pseudomonadati > Pseudomonadota > Gammaproteobacteria > Alteromonadales > Psychromonadaceae > Psychromonas > Psychromonas aquatilis. Next base: position 88,023 of record NZ_JBAKAZ010000008.1, on the reverse strand, counting down.
GCTGACAACGTTTATGTTTTTGCCGATAAAAAAATCATCGCTGAAGGAAGTGTTGAGCAAGTATTGGCGCAAAAAGATAATGCGTTATTACAACAATTTTTAGCTGGGGCAGTGAAAGGACCTGTTCCATTTCATATGCCAGCTAATGATTACCAAACAGATTTAGAAGAGGCGAATAGATAATGCAACAATTTATCACACCGTTTTTACAAACTATTGGTGCATTTACGTTACAGCTGATCCAGAGTATCGGCCAGTCGACATTAATGTTTTGTCGAACCCTATTTACTAAGCCGCATGCTAAGTTGTTTCGATTAACTGTGGTGCAGATTTATCACCTAGGGATTTTGTCATTACCGATTATCCTCACTGCCGGTTTATTTATTGGTATGGTGTTGAGCTTACAAGGTTATTATGTGTTAGTTGATTATGCCGCCGAAGAAAGTTTAGGCAGTATGGTGGCACTCTCTTTACTACGTGAATTAGGACCGGTTGTCGCAGCTTTGTTATTTGCAGGGCGAGCTGGTTCAGCTTTAACAGCAGAGATAGGTTTGATGCAAAGTACTGAGCAAATAGCGAGCATGGAAATGATGGCTGTTTCTCCTTTAAAACGTATTATCGCACCACGCCTGATCGCAGGGATTATTACCTTACCATTATTAACCTTGGTATTTAACCTTGTAGCAATTTGGGGGGGGTATTTGATTGGTGTTGTTTGGATGGGCGTTGATGGAGGTGCATTTTGGTCAGTGATGGAAGGCAGTGTTAATTTCGCGCCTGATGTTGGCAATGGTATGATTAAAAGCTTGATATTTGCTTTTATTGTTACATGGGTTGCTTTATATAATGGCTTCTATGTGATCCCTAATGCACAGGGAATTAGTAAGGCAACGACTAAAACGGTAGTGCTTGCTTCATTATCTGTTTTAGGAATGGATTTTATATTAACTGTTATTATGTTTGGAGGCTAAAATGCCACAAAAAAAATTAGAAATTTGGGTTGGATTATTTGTGGTTGCAGCAATTGCTTCTTTTATCGTACTTGCATTTAGTGTTGCTGGACTTTCATTTAAAGGAGAAGGGGACAGTTACACTCTTAAAGCAAGCTTTAACAACATTGGTGGTTTAAAAGCACGTGCGCCCGTAAAATTAGGCGGTGTTGTGGTTGGGCGTGTAGAGTCTATTTCACTTGATGTTGAAAACTATACTCCCATTGTGACTTTATCTATGTTTGAAAAGCAGGGCTTTTATCCAGAAACGTCATCATTGGCTATTTTAACGTCAGGCTTACTAGGAGAGCAATATATTGGTATCACTCCTGGCTTTGTAGATGAAGATATTGAGATGTTAGGTGACGGAGATGAAATTGAAGATACTAAGTCAGCTTTGATTCTTGAAGACCTAATTGGACAATTTATTTACTCTATTAATAAGGACGACTAATGCGTTTATTTATTTATGTTTTTGCACTTATTTATTCATTTTCTTTTTCAGTAACCGCTAAAGAATATGATTTAACCGATCCTAATAAAGCGCTTCATACTTTATCTAGTAGTACCTTTGAACGTTTAGACAAAGAAAAGGATAATTTAGATAACGATCCTACAATTATCAAAACTATCATTGAGGAGGAGCTGATCCCATATTTTGATTACAAATATGCAGCTTATAGCGTTGTTGGTACACATTTAAAAAATACAACAGCAGAACAGCGCAGTAATTTTGTTGATGCTTTTTTAACTTACCTTATTAATGCATATGGCCATATCTTAAAAGAGTATGACCAACAAACCTTAACAATACTTGATATTAGTGATTTTAATGATAAGAAAATTGTCAGTATTCCTGTTAGAATGCGCGACAATAATGGGCAGGTAACTCAGCTCGCATTTAAGTTACGTAAAAACAAGAAAACCAATGAGTGGAAAGTATTTGATATCATTGCAGAAGGCGTCAGTATGCTTGATACAAAACGCTCTGAGTTTGGCTCGTTAATCCAGAATAAAGGTATTGATGAAGTCATTCAATTGTTATTAGAGAAAAACGATGAGTTTACATCATGAGTAACAAACTATTGCTTGAAGAAAGCCTGTTATTGGCTGGTTTCAGTGAACAGCGTTACCCTGTAGTGAGTGCTTATCAAGATGTCACCACGTTAGACTTGTCTCGACTAACGAATGTTGACTCTGCTGGCGTAGCATATTTAGTACAGATTAAAACAAAATATCCAACCATCTTGTTAGCCAATGCTTCAGCTAAGCTGAAAGTCTTAGCTGCACTTTATGGTGTTGAAAATCTTTTTGAAAAATAGTGGTTTATAATGAATATAGAAATAATTAAAGAAAAGTTAGAAAAAGCCCTCACACTAGATGTATGCATTGTGAAAGGTGAAGGTAATACTTTTCAAGTTATCGCAGTAAGCGATATGTTTACAGATATGAGTAGAGTGAAGAAGCAACAAGCTATCTATGCTCCTTTGGCTGATGAAATTGCAAGCAATGCAATTCATGCGTTAACAATTAAAGCATTAACGCCAGATGAATGGCAGAAACAAAAACATTTTATATAGTTGGTTAAATAGGGATTTTCATGGGTCAATTTATTATTCAAGGTGGCTGTAAGTTAAATGGTGAAGTAACCATTTCTGGGGCAAAAAATGCCGCATTACCGATCTTATTCGCTACTTTATTGTCTGAAGGCGATATCAATTTAAGCAATGTACCGCTTTTAAAAGATATCTCTACTACCATTGAGTTGTTACAAGAGTTAGGGGCGACAGCAAGTCAAACTGAGCATTCAGTACATATTAACGCTAAAGAAGTGAAAAACTATACTGCTTCTTATGAGTTAGTAAGAAGTATGCGCGCTTCTATTTTAGCATTAGGCCCATTAGTGGCTCGTTTTGGCGAAGCAGATATTTCATTACCGGGCGGTTGTGCTATCGGCGCGCGTCCAGTGAACTTGCACATCCATGGTTTAGAGCAAATGGGTGCGATTATTAAAGTAGAAGATGGCTTCATCAAAGCACGTGTTGATGGCCGCTTAAAAGGTTGTCATCTGTACATGGACTTAGTAAGTGTGACAGGTACTGGTAACTTAATGATGGCTGCTGCATTGGCTGAAGGCGTTACGACTATTGAGAATGCTGCGAAAGAGCCAGAGATTGTTGATCTTGCTAATTTCATTAATGGAATGGGCGGGAAAATAACTGGTGCAGGGACTGATACTATTGTCATTGAAGGTGTAGAGAAGCTAGGTGATTGTGCTTATCAAGTACAACCTGATCGCATTGAAACAGGCACTTTCTTAGTTGCAGGTGTGGTGAGTGGTGGTAAAGTTCGTTGTGTAAAAACCGATCCTAGCTTGTTAACGGCTGTTTTATCTAAACTTGAAGAAGCTGGTGCATTAGTGAATACAGGTGATGATTGGATTGAAGTTGATATGACTGATCGTAAATTGAAATCCGTTAATATTACAACGGCTCCTCATCCTGCTTTCCCAACAGATATGCAAGCACAATTTACATTGCTTAATACGGTTGCTCCTGGCACAGGACGTATTAAAGAGAATATCTTTGAAAATCGTTTTATGCATGTACCTGAATTAAAACGTATGGGCGCAAATATTGAATTAGACGGTAATTTAGCAATTTGTGGTGATAATGATAAATTAAGTGGTGCAACTGTGATGGCAACAGATCTACGTGCTTCTGCAAGCTTAGTTATTGCAGGTTTGATTGCACATGGTGAAACCATTGTTGATGAAATTTATCATATTGATCGTGGTTACGAAGCGATTGAAGATAAGCTGATTCCATTAGGTGCAACAATGCGTCGTGTTGAATCTTAATATAGTTGTTATTAAGATTCTTTAAGTATAAAAAAGAAAGCATTTGCTTTCTTTTTTTGTCTTTATTAGATGTTTACTGTAACTCACCAATTGTCACATCAAGTTGTTGTTCTTTACCTTCCCTTAAAATGGTTATTTTTATCGTTGTGCCAGGCTTAGTTTTAGCTATTTTATCCATCGTCACAATTAAATTAGCTGCATTTTCATTACCAATCTTTAACAGAATATCATTGTTTTTCATGCCTGCTTTTTCAGCTGGCCCACCTTTAAGTACTTGCTTTACTATGATGCTATTTTTAGCCTCTAAGCCCCATAAACGAGCCAGTAGTGGGTCTAAGTTTTCTGCTTCGATACCTAATGAGCCACGAATAACTCGTCCATCTTCAATAATACCTTGTACAACATGTTTTGCCAGTTGATAAGGAATCGCAAAACTAATGCCATAAGTGACATTACTATTACCGGTATAAAACTCCGATGTATTAATTCCTACTAATTCTCCTCGGCTATTGATCAGCGCACCGCCCGAGTTTCCTTCGTTGATTGCAGCATCTGTCTGAATAAAGTCCTGTCTACCAGTACTACTCATTCCGCTACGTCCTGTTGCACTGATCACACCCTGTGTAATTGTTTGACCAAGGTTATATGGGTTGCCTATGGCTAACACAACGTCGCCTATTTCAGGTGTATAGTCGGGATTCTGTGGTATCACTGGTAGGTTTTCACCTTCTATCTGTAATACTGCGAGGTCCGTAACGATATCACTGCCTAAAATACTGGCTGTAAATAATCGCCCGTCTTGCAAGGCGATTAATATTTGATCGGCTTGAGCAATTACGTGATGGTTAGTTAAAATGTAGCCATTACTATCTAGAATAATGCCAGAGCCTAAGCCAGTGGGTTGTAATTGTTGTTTTTTACCTACGTTGGAGTCTATATACTGCTGAGAGTAAATATTAACGACTGAAGGCGCTGCTTTTTTAACAGCTTCAGAATAACTGCTTACACTTGGTAAGTGTGTACTTTCTTTAGTCAAACTCTTGAATATTACTGGACCATAAAGAATACCTGCAGCAATCAATAACCCGCAAATAACTGGCTTCAATAAATAATTTAAATAGAGTTTTAGTTTCATATATTGTTTATTAATGCATCATATAAGTTAAAGAAAAATTTATCACAACCCAATTACGGTTTTGTTTAGAACACAAAAAAAGAAGAAGAATAAAGTCGGTAGAGTACTTTATTATCTATTCGAGATTGTTAATTTGGCATATGCCAATGCGAACTAAGCTGAGTAGTGTCAGTATATAGAAAAGTAGAGCAAGGGGGGAATTAGTTTTTTATAAATAAAACCCAAAAAAAAACATCGCCTTAAGACGATGTTTTTTAGTGCTAATAAACGATTAAAATCAATTAGCTAAATACACAGTATTTTATTATTTATGCAATAACGTGTACTGAAGAAGTATTCGTTGTACCTGAAGCTACTAATGCACCAGAAACAATAACAACTTTATCACCTGAAGTTACTAAACCTAACTCTTTAGCAAGGTCCATGCTTAATTTGTAGAAGTCTTCAATAGAATCCTGTTGTTCAACAAGTTTAGCTGAAACACCTTTAGTTAATGCCAGTTGGTGGCGTGTTTTAGGGTTGCTTGTTAATGCTAAAATTGGTTTAGATGGGAAGTATTTACGTAAAGAACGAGCTGATTTACCAGCACCAGTTGCTACGATAATTAATTCTGCATCTAATTGTTCTGCATTATCTACAGCGCCGCTACAAACAGCTTCAGTGATACGTAAAGTTGATTTTCTATCATCAGTTCTTGCTGAGATAGTTTTGTCTGTACGCTCACAGATACTTGCCATGATAGCAACTGCTTCTGCAGGGTATTTACCTTTTGCAGATTCACCTGAAAGCATTACAGCATCTGTACCATCGATGATTGCATTCGCAACGTCACCCGCTTCTGCACGTGTTGGACGAGGGTTTTTGATCATAGAGTCAAGCATTTGCGTTGCTGTGATAACTGGCTTACGTGCAGCGTTTGCTTTTTCAATCATCATTTTTTGTGCAAAAATAACTTCTTCAACAGCAATCTCAACACCTAAATCACCACGTGCAACCATAATTGCATCTGAAGCCGCTAAGATCTCATCGAAATTATCTACACCTTCTTGGTTTTCAATTTTAGAGATAATTTGAATGTCTTCACCGCCGTGCGCTTTTAAATGCTCACGAATTTCAAATACGTCTTCTTGCTTACGAATAAAAGAAGCTGCGATAAAGTCAACTTTTTGCTCACAACCAAATACTAAATCGCCTTTATCTTTTGGTGATAGTGCTGGTAATTGAACTTTAACACCTGGTAAGTTAACACCTTTGTTTTCGCCTAGTTCACCAGTGTTCATTACTGTACAAACAATTTTTGTATCAGAAACACTTTTTACAGTCATTTCGATTAGACCATCATCTAATAAAACGGTATTACCTACATTAAGATCTTTTGCAAGGTCTTCGTAAGTAACTGCAACGATAGTATTATCACCAATGATTGTTTGGTCTGTTGATAGTGTAAATTCTTGACCTGCAGTTAATAGAACGTCTTTTCCGCCTTCTAATTTAACTGTACGAATTTCTGGTCCTTTTGTGTCAAGTAGTACGGCAACATTTTTACCTGTTTCTGCACAAATTTCGCGAATACGGTCAATACGAGCACCATGCTCTTCAAAGTCACCATGTGAGAAATTAAGACGCATAACATTCATGCCATTATTTACTAACTTTGTTAGCATTTCTTTAGATTCTGATTTTGGACCAATCGTACATACTATTTTTGTTTTTCTCACCGTCATTTCTCCATGCGTGAATGTGCTGTTATTTTTAATTATGTATATTACCATTAAAGTATTGCAGCTATTTTACAAGAGTTTTAGAAATAAAAAATTATTTATAATCAATAAAACGCTATAAAACACATTTTATTGTAAATTAATTACAGTTTGATGTGATTTATTTCACAATTATGTACATTCTTCTATGATCACGTACAATATTTAACGCTTGCATGTTTTTTGCTTTCTTTAGGGCATCGCTTAATTGTAGCTGATTTTTCACTGGGATTTTGTTCACTGCCACAATGATATCGCCTTCAATTAAACCTAATCTGCTTGCTTCTGAATTTTCTTCTGTTGTCACAACTTTGACCCCTGGTATTTTTTGATTAGGGCCAGAGTCTTTTAATGTTGCGCCTTTAAAAATCACTTCTGGATTTATTTTTGATTGTATCGGTATTGGGCGTGTGCCACCTAAGACAACAGAAATAACTTTACTCTTATTATTTTGTAATACATTTAATGTTATTTTTTTACCTGCGCTTAACGTGCCAATTTTAGCACGTAACGCAGCAAAGGATTTAATGCTGGTTCCATTGATAGCCGTGATCACGTCGCCAGCTTTTAATCCTGCTTTATCTGCACCGGACCCTGGCGTTACTTCATAAATAAATGCACCATGCTGCACATCTAAAGAAAAACTTTTAGCCAGCTCAGGTGTAACTTCTCCACCTTTTACACCTAAAATACCTCGGTGTACTTTACCAAAGGTTAATAATTGCTGGGTTAAATTTTTGACCATGTTTGAGGGGATGGCAAAAGCGATACCTATATTCCCCCCAGCTGGACCTAAAATGGCCGTATTAATACCAATTAACTCACCTTTTAGATTAAGTAATGCACCACCGGAATTACCGCTATTGATAGCCGCATCGGTTTGTATATAGTTTTCTAAATTTTGTAAATTTAAGCCGCTTCTACCCAGTGCACTGACAATACCGGAGGTAACAGTTTGCCCAAGACCAAAGGGGTTACCTATCGCAATGGTAAAGTCACCAACTTGCAGTTTATCCGAGTCCGAAAATGCAATGGCGACAAGAGGCTGTGTGCTTTCAATTTTTAATAAAGCAATATCACTTTGAATGTCTTGGCCGACGACCGTTGCTTCAAATTGATGCCCTGAAATCAATTTAACAATGATTTCACTCGCATTTTCAATAACATGATAATTAGTAATAATATAACCATGCTCCGCATCAATGATAACTCCTGATCCTAATCCCGCGAGTATTTGCTGGCGAGGACCTAACTGTAATTGATTCAAGTTACTGGTAATTGCAATATCTACGACAGCGGGACTAACTTTTTTAATGAGTGGTGCAAGAGAGGGTAATGGATTGTTATTAACTGCATTAGGTAAAGCACCTATTGAGTTACTACTAACTAATAATAAAAGGGTGCAGAAAAAATAATGCTTGAAAATACTCATGTTCGATCCTTTACAAAAAATTAATCTATAGAAAATTGATAATCAGTATTTTAATTCAATATGATTGTACTATAGTGATACACATTTTTTAATCATTTTGGGAATGCTATTTAAGTTAGTGGTTTTTTACATAAAATTAACCAGAATTTTGATAAGTTTCGCGATGAACAGCTCAATTTTCACTGGACATTATAAGTGGCGCTATCTGAAAAGGCTGTATCTCTGTAATATAAATATTAATTTATTGATTTAATAAGGTATTATCGTGACACCACTTGCCCGATACCAACAAGATTTATTAAAACCTAATTTCTTTGCTGATGATGCTCAATTACAAGCAATAACAATGCTACAACGTTTGTATGATGATTTGCTACAAGAACAGACTGAATCGACACCTAAAAGCTCTTTCTTTCAGCGTTTGTTTTCTTCACCTAAAGAACAAGCTAAATCGATTAAAGGTTTGTATTTTTATGGTGGAGTAGGGCGCGGTAAAACATATCTAGTTGACTTATTTTACGACAGTATTCAAAGCAAAAGAAAACAACGTCTTCACTTTCATCATTTCATGTTAAAAGTTCATAAAAAACTAACTGAGCTACAGGGGAAAAGTGATCCTTTAAAAGAGATTGCTAAACAGTTTGCCAGTGAAACGGATATTGTTTGTTTTGATGAGTTTTTTGTTGAAGATATTACTGATGCTATGATTTTAGCTGGCATGTTTGAAGCGCTTTTTGCAGAAGGTGTTATTTTAGTCGCGACTTCCAATATTCATCCAGATCATTTATATAGAAATGGTTTACAACGCGCTCGTTTTTTACCTGCTATTGATTTAATTAATAAACATTGTGAAGTGTTTAACCTTGATGGTGGTAAGGATTATCGTTTAGGAAGATTAATTGAAGCTGAAATTTACCACACTCCTTTAGATGAACATGCGAAAGCAAAAATGCAATGTAGTTTTGATACATTTTCTTCCGGGGATAAGCATTACGATCAGGTTATTTCTATTAATGATCGCCCGTTATCAAGTATTGCGATTAGTAACGATACATTAAGTATTGAATTTGATGAGTTATGTGACGGCCCAAGAAGTGTTCATGATTATATTGAGTTAGCGATTTTATATCGGACTGTACTTGTTTCAAATATTCCGCAAATGAATGATCAACATAACGATTTAACGCGTCGTTTCATCGCAATGGTAGATGAATTTTATGATCGTAATGTCGTTTTAATTCTCTCTGCTGAAGTGGATGTGATTGAATTATATAAAGGAACTCGTTTAGCTTTTGAATTTCAACGTTGTGTTTCTCGACTATTAGAAATGCAAAGCAAAACTTATTTAAGTAAAGCACATCATTTAGATATATAAGCGTTATTAATGGCAGAAAATAGCGTCATTTAATATTGTCTCCATTGTATTTCATTTAAATGCAATAAACAGATGATCTCTGCCTTATTTTTCTATATAATACTGCCGCCCACGTTATCCACCTCCCCAATATTTATGGTGGATCTGTTTACGCTAGACGTATTCGAAGGGATACGGTAAGGCGAAAAATACATTTTAGGCTGCATTTACGTAGTCTTATTTTTTTTAAATCATTAATTTGGGTATAACTTAATGAAAACTTTTGTTGCAAAACCAGCTGAAGTAAAACGCGACTGGTTCGTAGTTGACGCTGAAGGAAAAACACTAGGTCGTTTAGCTACTGAAATCGCTTTACGTTTACGCGGTAAACATAAAGCTGAATACACTCCGCACGTAGACACTGGTGATTACATCATCGTGATCAATGCTGAGAAAGTTACTGTAACTGGTAACAAAGCTAAAGGTAAAATTTACTACCACCACACAGGTTTCATCGGTGGCATTAAAGCTATTAACTTTGAAGACTTAATCGAACGTGCTCCTGAGCGTGTTATTGAAAAAGCTGTAAATGGTATGTTACCACGTGGTCCTTTAGGACGCGCAATGTACCGTAAATTGAAAGTTTATGCTGGAACTGAGCATCAACATTCTGCACAGCAACCACAAGTTTTAGACATCTAATAGGAATATAAAACAATGGCAAATCAATACTACGGCACAGGTCGTCGCAAAAGCTCTACAGCTCGTGTGTTTTTAAAAGCAGGTAGTGGTCAAATCACTATTAACAAACGTAATCTAGATGAATACTTCGGTCGTGAAACTGCATGTATGGTTGTTCGTCAACCATTAGTGTTAGTAGACGCAGCTGAAAAATTCGACCTAAACATCACTGTTAAAGGTGGTGGTACTACTGGTCAATCTGGTGCAATCCGCTTAGGTATCACTCGTGCATTAATGCAGTTTGACGAATCACTACGTTCTGAACTACGTACTGCTGGTTTCGTTACACGTGATGCTCGTAAAGTTGAGCGTAAGAAAGTCGGTTTACATAAAGCACGTAAACGTCCACAGTTCTCTAAACGTTAATATCGTTTTTACGGACTTCAAAAAAAGCCCAGTGTATACTGGGTTTTTTTTTGCTTGTTTTTTAACGAGTGTGCCTTTAAGGTGAATAACTGAGAATCACAAATGGAGAAATTTATGCTTAATGAAACGATGGTTGAAAAGTTAAATGAACAGATCAACCTAGAATTTTACTCTTCAAATTTATATCTACAAATGAGTGCGTGGTGTGAAGATAAAGGATATGAAGGCGCTGCAACAATGTTGCGTAAACATGCTAGCGAAGAGATGGACCACATGAATCGCTTATTTACTTATGTAAGTGAAACTGGTGCATTGCCTATTTTAGGCTCAATTGAAGCTCCACCATTTGAGTTTGCATCATTAAAAGATGTATTTGAAGAAACATATAAACATGAATGTTTAATCACAAAAGAGATTAACGAATTAACACATGTTGCTTTCACTACTCATGATTACTCAACCTTTAACTTTCTCCAGTGGTATGTTGCAGAGCAACATGAAGAAGAGAAGTTATTCAAAGGTATACTGGATAAAATATCATTAGTTGGCGAAGATGGTAAAGCACTATACTGGATCGATAAAGATCTTGCTGAGATTGCAAAATCAGGTTCAACGTCAATAATGGATACAACAGCATAAAAGTAATAGCTTACTTATTGTTAGCGTTTATTACTTTCTCTATAAAGCACGGTTAATTCAACTGTGCTTTTTTATTTCTCTCCTTTTAATATATGCCTTTCTATTATTTTTAATGTTTTATGCGGTTCAGCATAGCCGATCATTATATTTAGCAATATTTTCAAAATAACTAATTCCGTTGCTGAGTAGCCAGTCAATGACATATTATGCTCTCAAAGCAGGCCTACTTTCTTCATTATTAACCTTTAGCCACTCCTTTTAAACATAAAGTTAAACATCTCAAATGAATCTTTAATGAGCTGTACAACTACCTAGAATATCGCATAGGTGGGTGGCGATGCCTGTAATAATAAAACCTCTAAAGCAGGATAAATTAAATTTGCTAATGGAGAATGTGAAAGGTTTAAGCGAGAGACGATAACAACAATGGAAGAGCATTATCGAAGATAATAGAGTCCAGTTTGAGCAATTACCACATATTAATAATTCTGGCTTAAGGTTCACGCATTCTGAGTTTTTTTAAGATGAGCTAATCGAAGCAGTAGGTGCAATTAGAGGGATCGTAATCACAAATTAAAGCGGAATTTATTGATTGTTTAATTAAGTTTAATAAAAGGTTATTTGATATGTCTAATAATAAATAATGCAGCATAAACTATAAAACCAAGCAATGTCATCGGATCAGTATGACGAAAGGGGGGTAAATCTGTTAGACTATCAGGTCTATTCAAGATAGTCGATTAAACTTGAACACCAATGCTTAGATATATGAGGAATTGATTTTAATTATTTTTTTTTATATTAAGCTATTTATTGAAGAAAGAATACTGGCTGGAGATTTATGGCTATGCTTATTCTCTCTATCATTTTTTCGGCAATGCTGTCATTTTGACCTCATTGCCGTTTGTGTTTTTAAACACTCATTGTTAACCATTAGAGGTATTTTCCATGGCAGTAGCTGCAAATAAACGTTCTGTAATGACGTTGTTTTCTGGAGCATCAGATTTATACAGTCACCAAACACGCATCGTTTTAGCTGAGAAAGGTGTTAATGTTGACATTACATCAATCACTGATGAAAATCCATCAGCAGAACTAGCGGAATTAACACCAAATAGTAATGTACCAACACTAGTTGATCGTGAATTAGTATTATATAACTCACGTATTATCATGGAATACTTAGATGAGCGTTTTCCTCACCCACCATTAATGCCTGTATACCCAGTAGAGCGTGCTAAGAGTCGTCTACTAATGCAACGTCTTGAGAGCGAATGGTACCCACTTGTTGATGTTATTCTTTCGGGCAATGCAACAAAAGCTGATGCAGCTCGCGCAAAATTACGTGCAAAGATCTTAGAAGTTGCACCTGTTTTTGAACATTTTGCTTACTTTATGTCTGAAGAGTTTACAATCGTTGATTGTTATATGGCACCTTTATTATGGCGTTTACCTGAGTTGAATATTGATTTAGGTTTCGATAATGTAGCAGGTATCAAAAGCTATATGGTTAAAGTTTTTGAACGTGAATCATTCCAAGCATCAATGACCGAAACTGAACGTGAAATTCGTGTTGGTGGTTAGTTTTTAAAAGGTATTTGCTATGTCAGAAATGTTGATACAACGTCCTTATTTAATGCGTGCTTTCTATGATTGGATAGTAGACAGTGAGTGTACTCCTCACGTAATTGTTGATGCAACAAAACCTAACGTTGAAGTGCCTGAGCAATTTGTTGAGAATGGCAAGATAGTCTTAAATATATCACCTCGCTCAGTATTGGCTTTTTCATTAGATGATAATGCACTATCTTTTAATGCTCGGTTTTCAGGGCAGCCAATGCAAGTATATGTTCCTCTTTATGCGATAGAAGGGATTTATGCTCGAGAAAATGGTGCTGGTACTATTTTTCCTGAAGAGCCTGGCTATGAGGCTGTAGAGGTCTTAGAAAGCGATAAACAACAAGATGAGAGTAAAGCTACTTCTAAAAAGCCAACGTTAACCGTGGTTAAATAACTTTTTAGACTATCAATAAAAAACCGAGCTTGCGAAGTTACTTCAATATTGTCTATTCAACTATTGAAGTGCTTCACTTACTCGGTTTTTTTGTTTTAGCAGAAAGCTATGTATCTTTATGTTGCGTCTATTAAAGGAATATCTGAAAAATTCTCTTTACAGAATGCAACGCGTTCTTCAACGCTCATTTCAGCAGCGCCACTTAATTGCTCTATTAATTTTAAACGTGGCAAAATACCCGTTCCATTAGCTATTTGAATAGCTAATCCTGGGCGAGCATTTAACTCTAATAACATAGGGCCAAGGTCGCGATCTAATACCATATCTGTACCAAGATAACCCATTCCTGTCATTTCATAACAGCTTGCCGCTAAGTATATTAAGCGCTCCCAATTAGGTACGTTAAGTTGCTTTAATTCTTTACCTGTATCTGGGTGACTATCAACGGGTCTATCAAATTGTACTGCATTAATTGCTTTACCTGTGCCGATATCAATACCAACACCAACAGCCCCTTGATGCAAATTGGCTTTACCATCAGATGCAGCCGTTGATAAACGCATCATCGCCATCACTGGGAAGCCTTTAAAGACAATAACACGTACATCAGGTACACCTTCGAAACTAAAGCCATCAAAAGCACTATCAAACTGAATCAATGCTTCGATAACAGCAACATCGGCGCTGCCGCCCAAGCTAAATAGTCCTGCAAGAATATTAGTTACATGACGTTTAATTTCAGTAACACTTTCTTCATTGCCATTAGCTTTATAATAACGACCATCTTGCACTTTAGTAACAACAAGAATGCCTTTCCCGCCACTACCTTTCGCAGGCTTTATAACAAAACCATTAGTCCCTTTAATGAACTGTTCAACATTGTCCACTTCAGCTTGCATAGAGATAACGCCAAGCAGGGCTGGCGTAGTAACATTGGCATCACGTGCGATGATTTTAGTTTTAAGTTTATTATCAACTAATGGATATAAACTTCTTGGGTTATAACGACCAACGTAACCACTGTTACGTTGGTTCATACCCATGATACCTTTCTTTTTTAACTTAAAAGGACTGGAGAAAAACATGGTTTACTCCTTATCAGCTAACGGTTTAAAACGTCGTAACTCTAATAGGCGATAACCTGTGTAACTACCTAATATCAGTACAATTGACATGACAACAAACTGTAATCCAATAAAGTTAAACATAAGGTGACGTGCAACTTCATTGCTCATAATAAAGTAAGCTAAGACAGCGACAATAAGACTACCGCCACCTTGTTTGAATACTTCTTTAGCGCCTTCCTCTTCCCATAGCACTGACATGCGCTCAATTGTCCAAGATAAAATAATCATTGGAAAGAATGTAATTTTCAAACCTTCAGTTAAACCAAGTTTGTAAGATAAAACACCAAATAGAGCAATCAACAAGATAACCATTATTATCACGGTCGATATTCGCGAGACCAGCAATAAATTAAGGTGTGATAAATAAGAACGAATAAATAAACCAACAGCAACTAATAGAATAAAGCCGACTAAACCAGTAATTAAACTTGTTTGGATAAATGCCATTGCAATCAAAACTGGCATGAAAGTACCTGAGGTTTTTAAACCAATAAGTACGCGCATCATAACCACCACTAGCACACCGAGTGGGATCATTAGAATGCCTTTAAACAAAGATTGATCTTCGATTGGTAAGCTATGAATTGAGAAGTTGAATAGGTGTTCATTATCATTCTTTTGCAAAATAGCCGCTAATGCTGGTTGGTCTTGCTGAATCATTGAGAAGCTAACTTTAGAGTTAACACCACCAACCAATTCTAATAACGCTTTACCACTTTGATCCCATAATAATAAGTTATCACGGTTAACTGCACGGCTGCTTGCTGGGTCAAATAAACGAGATTCTATTTTACCGTCTTTTTCTTGGAAAACTTGTACCAATGGTTTCAGGTGTTGGCGTCGACGACCATCTTCTAAAACCAGTGCGCCAATTTTTTTAGATGGAATTTTAGCTTCATTCAATAAAGAGATTAAGATGTCTGTTTTTGATGCTTTGCTTGATAGTATCAAGCTAACATTTTGATTTGGCTCATCGGCATTCAATTGTTTTAACAGCTCTCGCGTTAAGCTAAATGCATCGGCACTTGTTTTTAAAGCATCTTTAACAATATCAGTACCTGCTGCAAGATCAGCTGCGATATTAACTGGACTAAACTCTTCACTTTGCAAGGGAGGCATTTCAGTGATAGTTTGATCTTCGCTTTTTTCATCCACTAAAAGTTGGATATTATAAAACAGGGTTTGTGGTCCATTCGCTTCACGTATTGTCCATTGCGAAATGGTATTATCGTTTTCGTAAAGGAATGATAAACCATAACCCGGAGACGCAGCATTCTGGCTTATTTGTGTATAACCAGCTTGTGTATTAGGCGTTGTTAAAGAGGCTAATACAGGCTTACCTGTTGCTTCAAATTCAACTTTAGCATCGATATTCCAGATCGATCGTGTTTCACCAGGTAGCCAAGGAATATCAAAAGCATAGTGACGTTGTATTGTTTGCGTTATGCCTAGTAAAAATAGACCTGCGACTAAAGTATAAAAGAAAATACGTGCATTCATTGCGTTTCCTATTTTTCATCCTGAGGTTGATATTTTGGGTAAATATAATCTTTACTCACGTCAACAACGATCACATCTTGAATAAAGCTACGACCGATTAATACCGCGTAATCCATATGTTGGCGATCTGTTAATGTAAATTCTGATTTGTGTGAAACACCACCAATGCGAACTAATAACTCAATCACTGGGCGTCTATTGATTTGATCTGGGTCGCTTGATTGTATAATTTTAACGTAACGCACAACGCGTGCTTCAAGTATTTCAGCTTCGCCATTCTCATCGTGGGTTATATTAAACTTAACCCAGTCTTTACCATCACGCTCAAATTCTTGGATATCAACGGCATTAATCGATGACGTTGCTGCACCTGTATCTATTCGCGCTCTAAAGCTTTCTTTCGCTTTAGCTACATAGATCCATTCAGTTTGACCTAGCACGGTTTTGTCTGATGTATTGGTCTTTTTGCTTGCTGTTGTTGCAGTCACTTTTTTGCTAGAAGCACTTTTCTTTCTTAATTGCTGCTCTAAAGCAGCTTTTTCTTTTTGTGCTTTTTCTAAGTTAGCCTTGGTTGCTTCCAACTCACTTTTATTTTTTTCTGCATCGGTTTGCAGCTCTGTTAAAGAAGCTTCTAATTCTGTAATTTTATTAGCACGTTCATCCAGTGTGTTTTGTATCTGTAATGCCTCTTCATGACTGGAAACTGAGATGCATCCAGCAGCCAAAAATAGGGATGTAAATGTTATAATGGCCGTTCTTTTTAAAAACATGAAGTTTCCTTTAATGATAGTGAATAAATAAAAAATGATGGTATCAGTTTACGATAAAAATATCAGACTTAATATTATACAAACACTGAATTATATCAGAGTTTTTATGCTTTTAAATGGCAAAGCATTTTTGACATAAAGTAGAGAGTTTCGGCTTCATCGCCCCACTGTTATTTTGATTATATAGTAGAGTAGTAAAATATAAATATAGTTCTAATTAATTGAAATTAAATATTTTATATTTATCAAAGGGGGGATGATTACAACCAAAATATGTTGCCAGTATTGTTGTTTTTATCGCTATTACTAACCAATAATATTTTCTTATTTCATTTAAAAAGAAAACAAGGGGGAGGGGAAGTTGATTAAAAAGTTAGCTTTTCGTCTCTTGTAGTACGGTAATGAATGAAGAGCAGGTTCTTTTATTTTATCGGATGGCGATTATAGCTCAGTATTGATTACTTTATCGCGCTTTTTGATACCCTTTATTGTTGAGCAGTAATGCCCCAGCAAAAGAAAGGAAACAAAAGATAAACAAAGGCAGCTGCCCAAAGCGTTGATATGGCGTTTCGCCATATGCAGGCTGAATTTCTTGACTTAAAACAGCTGCTACATTCTGCGGTAAACGTCCCATTTCTTCGCCTTTATCATTAAAAATAGCTGTGATTCCATTATTCGTACTACGTAACACTGGTTTAGCAAATTCAATTGCGCGCATACGTGCAATTTCTAAGTGTTGATGTGGACCAATAGAGTCGCCAAACCAAGCGTCATTACTTAAAGTAAGAATAACACCTGTGTCTTTATGTATGTTTTGTCGTAATAATTCAGGGAAAGCAATTTCATAGCATAATGCAGGCGCGAGAGATGTTTCAGAAGACCTTAAGTTTTCTTGAATTGCTCCACCTCGTTTAAAACTCGACATAGGGAGATTAAAGTAGGGAGCCAGAGGGCGTAAAAGGTCTTCAAATGGGACAAATTCACCAATCGGTAATAACTGATGTTTTGCGTATCGATTAGGACTTACTTCTGAATAGCCCAATCCTTCTGGAAGTTTACCTAGCATGATGATGCTGTTTAAGTAGCTTTTATCGAATACATTGTAATTGATAATACCCGTTATTAAGCTTTTATTGTTTGCTTCTAAAACCGGAGAAAGCAGTTGTAAGTAAGCCTGCATATTTATTTCAAGTGCTGCAATTGCTGATTCAGGCCAGATGATTAACTCTTTGTTATCATTTACTCTTTGCTGATATTTAGTCTCTTCTAAACTTAACCCTGAGGCTTTTAGGTCTGCAATAACTGAAGGGCTTTTGACGTTTTGTCCGAGCATTAAAGAATCTAAAATTGCTGGTGTAATTTGAATGCCGGATAACTGCAAATATTTAAATAATGATGTTGGTAAGTGAGCTGTTAACCACTTTTTATTCTGATCAATATTGCCCTGTACCAGCTTCACAGAGATAGGGTCTTGTAATGTTGTAAAAGATAACTGTTTTAGGCCGTAACCACCCGCAATCAGCAGTACAATTAATGATGAAGCTAAAGGTACAGAGTTTCTAATCACCAATAATGTTAAGCTTGCACAGACCAATAATATGGCTAAAGTCACCCCTTGTACGCCAAGGATAGGCGCGAAGCCTACTAAAGGCGTATCCGCATGGCTATAACCAAGGTAGGCCCATGGGAAGCCAGTTAACACCCAACCTCTTAACCAGTCTGTAATCAACCAAATACTCGGTACAATCATCAATAATCGAATGCTATTAGACTGGGTAGGAATCTTATAACTTAACCATAAGGCGAAGGTAGGGAATAAAGCTAAATAAGCACATAACAAGACAATTAAAAATGCACTGACGATAAGAGGCATACCGCCAAATAAATCCATACTGACATAGATCCAATGGAGGGTGCAGACAAACATGGTTAAGTTGAAAACAAAACTGACTAGGAATAGCCTTTTACCATGGATTAGCGTTTGGTTAAGCAGTAAAAATATGCCAATAAAAGAAGGATATAAAACCCACCACTGCGCAAAGGGAGCAAATGCAAATACTTGTATTGCACCTAATAATGCAGCGAGCAATAATTGCCCCCATAAGGAGGCGAATATGTTCTTATTGGCAGTGTTCTTCAATCTTTTGTAAGCTCTTTCTTCAACTCTTTCGTAACACGTACCTGTAACTGCACTAAGCGACGATTATCAGCATGTGTGATTTTGAATTGTTGTTCGTTAATAGTAATTTTTTCACCACGGCTTGGAAGGTGCCCAAACTCATGTAAGATCAAACCGCCAATAGTATCGTGGGCTTCTTGTGAGTAATCTGTTTTGAAAAAATCATTGAAATCAGCAAGCGTTGTTAGTGCGCTAACCGTATAAGTACGTTTACCTATCTGGCGGATCACTTTCTCTTCTTCGTAATCGAATTCGTCTTCAATTTCACCAACGATTACTTCCAAAATATCTTCAATAGTCACCAAGCCGGATACACCACCGTACTCATCAACCACGATAGCCATATGGTAACGTTGACTACGAAACTCTTTTAATAGGGTATCTAGTCGTTTACTTTCTGGGACAACAACAGCTTCACGTAGGATATCTGTCATTTTAAATTCATTAGGATCTGAACTAAAGCCATAACGAAGAAGATCTTTGGCTAACAATAAACCAACAATATGATCTTTATCTTCAGTGATGACTGGAAAGCGAGAATGTGCTGAGTTGATAATTTCAGGTAAAAGCTCTTCAACTGGTTGATTTAAAGATAATGTAATCATCTGAGAGCGAGGGATCATGATGTCTCGAACACGCATTTTAGATACGTCTATAACACCTTTTATCATTTCTTGGGTCTTTTGATCGATGAGCTGGCGCCCTTTAGCGCTGTCGATCACGTCTAACAACTCATCTTGGTTCTTAGGCTCTCCCTGGAATAGGTTGCCTATTTTATCGAGCAAGCCTTCTTTTGGTTGCTCGTTACTAGAATGATAATCTTCGGACATTAATTTTATTTACTCTTTTTCGCTTAAATAAGGGTCACTGTAACCTAACTCAATCATAAGTTCGGTTTCAATACTTTCCATCGCTTCAGCTTCATCATCTTCTATATGGTCGTAACCTAGAAGGTGCAGCGTGCCGTGAATTAGCATGTGTGCCCAATGTGAAATTAACGGTTTTTGTTGTTCCGTCGCTTCTTGTTCAACTACTGATTTACAGACTACCAGATCACCTAGTAAAGATAACGTGATCCCTGGTGGATTCTGAAAAGGAAAAGATAACACATTTGTTGGTTTATCTTTACCTCTGTAATCGCCATTTAATTGTTGGCTTTCTTCGCAGTCTACAATACGAACTGTCAATTCAGCAAGGTCTCGTTTTTGATCGCTTGCTTTAATGATCGCCGCACGAACCCACTTCTCTAATTGTTGCAGATCGGGTAAGGCTTGCTGGTCTTCACTAGCAAGCTGTAAATCAACATACAGTTCCATTAACTCTCTCTCGCTTCGCTTTCTGCTATTTCAGCTTTTCTGTCAAAGGCATCGTACGCTTTAACAATGCGAGCAACAACAGGGTGACGCACAACATCATCAGCTAAGAAGAAATTAAAACTAATGCCATCATCGACTTCGCCTAATACTTCAATAGCATGGCGTAAACCAGATTTTTGATGACGAGGTAAATCTATTTGTGTGATATCACCGGTGATGACCGCGGTAGAATTAAACCCAATACGTGTTAAGAACATTTTCATTTGCTCAGTGGTAGTATTTTGGCTTTCATCTAGAATCACAAATGCATCATTTAAGGTCCGACCACGCATGTAGGCAAGGGGGGCTATTTCGATAACATTCTTTTCAATTAATTTTTCTACTTTTTCAAAACCAAGCATCTCAAATAAAGCATCGTATAAAGGGCGTAAATAAGGATCTACTTTTTGTGATAAATCACCAGGTAAAAAGCCTAATTTCTCACCAGCTTCAACAGCGGGACGCGTTAGTAGAATACGGCGGCACTCTTGACGTTCTAATGCCTCAACAGCACATGCAACAGCAAGGTATGTTTTACCTGTCCCTGCAGGGCCAACACCAAAGGTAATGTCATTGCGTAAAATATTGCTAACATATTTAGTTTGGTTTTCACCGCGAGGTTTAATTACTCCAC
The DNA here is from genome assembly GCF_038155185.1 of Psychromonas aquatilis. Classification (NCBI taxonomy): domain Bacteria; kingdom Pseudomonadati; phylum Pseudomonadota; class Gammaproteobacteria; order Alteromonadales; family Psychromonadaceae; genus Psychromonas; species Psychromonas aquatilis. Next base: position 67,168 of record NZ_JBAKAZ010000008.1, on the reverse strand, counting down.
GCTTAGTTTTAATGGTTAAGCTCTTGAAACCTATGTCATCAGAAACAGGCTTAACTTCTAATAAGCGGTGTTCACTAATGAGGTTTTGTAAAGCAAGGTGTACATCTTCATCTGTTAAACGCCCGATTTTGCCTTTTACAGGTTGAGTTTCAATATATAAATCATTAATTAACTCGCTACCAGCTTGAGCATAACGGTGTTCACCAACAATTTGAAATTGTGCATCTTTATAGATGACTTCAACCCCTAATCGGCGTTCAATTTGTTTAATATTATCGTCAAATGACCCACATAAGACCGCTAAGCGATCTTTGTCTGCAGGAACTAATTCAAGTTGGATAGTTGTTAATTTTGTACTCAATTATATAACCTTCTCTTTTATGTATAGTGTAACGTTAAGCTGGAATATAAGTTTCTACGCCAAGTTTGTTTGTATTTTTATTAACTATATCACTTGGACGAATCGATTCACGTAGGTTCATTTCAGCTTCTCCACGAACAAACTTACCACGAATTGAGTTTGTATGTACCTCTGTAATTTCAACATCAACAAAACCACCGATTGAACGATGATCTCCTTCAAAGTTAACAATGCGGTTGTTTTCTGTACGACCACAAAGTTCCATGATGTTTTTACGAGAAGGGCCTTCTACTAAAATACGTTGAACAGTCCCCACCATTCTACGGCCAATTAGTTGTGAATGTTGGTGAATGCGATCCTGTAAAATAGCTAAACGTTTTTTCTTGGTTTCTAATGTCACGTCATCAGGCATATCAGCTGCGGGTGTGCCTGGGCGTTGGCTATAAATAAAGCTGTAGCTAGTATCAAAACCAATATGATTAATTAAATCCATTGTTTCTTGGAAGTCTTGATCGGTTTCATTAGGGAAGCCAACAATGAAATCAGAACTTATTGTTAAGTTTGGACGTACTGCTTTTAATGCTGCAATTTTTTCTTTGTATTGTGCAACAGTGTGGCCACGTTTCATTAAGTTTAGTATTCTGTCTGCACCTGCTTGCACTGGTAAGTGAAGGAAGTCCACTAACTCAGGCGTATCACGATAAACATCAATGATTTCATCGGTAAAGTCGATTGGGTTACTTGTAGTGTAACGTAAACGATCGATACCATCGATAGAAGCCACATAACGTAATAATTCTGGGAAAGTACATTCTTCTCCATCATGCATTTCACCAATGTAAGAGTTTACGTTTTGACCTAATAAATTAATCTCACGAACGCCTTGCTCAGCTAATTGCGCTACTTCTAATAAGATATCATCTAAAGGACGGCTTACTTCTTCACCTCGTGTGTAAGGTACGACACAGAAAGTACAGTATTTAGAGCAGCCTTCCATAATCGATACAAAGGCTGTTGCACCTTCTGCTTTTGGCTCCGGCATTGAATCAAATTTCTCAATTTCAGGGAAACTCACATCAACAACATTGCCTTTGTTTTCTTGTACATCTTGGATCATGCTTGGTAAACGATGTAATGTTTGTGGGCCAAATACAATATCTACATAAGGTGCACGACGACGAATTGCTTTACCTTCTTGAGAAGCAACACATCCACCGACTCCAATCACGATATTTGGGTTTTTATCTTTCAGTTTTTTCCAACGGCCCAATTGGTGAAATACTTTTTCTTGGGCTTTTTCTCGAATAGAGCAAGTATTTAATAAAATTACATCGGCATCTTCTGCTTCATCAACTGAAACATAACCATTGCTTGCATTTAACAGGTCTGCCATTTTTGATGAATCGTACTCATTCATCTGACAACCCCAAGTTTTAACGTGTAATTTCATACTCATATTATCGCCTACTATGCTAACTAATTAATGTGTTTCTTAAAACGAGGTCGCATTTTACGCAGATCAAAGCAATCATGCTACTGTTGTTTTACTTACTGATTATTTATCTGTTTTTGTTATCGATATAAGTTGAATAAGTGATTAAAAACAGGTTACTTTTCCCATCAGAGAATCTTTTACGTACAATCGTAGATTCAAGATCAAATGAGCTGAGAGGATGTAATGGCAAACAGAGAAATTATTGTTGTGGGAGGCGGGTTAGTAGGGGCCTTAGCTGCGTTATTACTTGCGAAACAAGGTGATACATTACATCTAATTGAAAAATCTACTTTCTCGATGCCTGAGAATGATGCCTTTTTTGATCTTAGAGTATCTGCATTTAGTGAACAAAGTAAAAATTTACTAGAGCAAGCCGGTGTATGGGCTGATATCCCACTAGACAGGTTATGTGCTTATCGTGGTTTGCATACATGGGAAAAGGGCAGTCAAAAGCTGATTTTTTCAAGTGATGACATCGGATCAGAACAGTTAGGTTATATTACTGAAAATCGTTGGATCCAAGCTGTGCTTTGGCAGCGTTTACAACAATTACCTAATGTGAATTTGTATGAAAACTCTGAAGTGTTGAATATTGCACAGGATGAACAGCAAGTTACAGTGCAGCTTCTTGAACAAAAAGAAATTAAAGGTGATTTATTACTTGCATGTGATGGCGCTAACTCTGGCGTTCGTCGTTATTTACAAATGCCAGTGACAAGCTGGGATTACAGACAACATTGCTTGTTAATCAATATAACCACTAATACTTCACAACAAGCAGTTACTTGGCAGGAGTTTAGAGAAACGGGGCCCTGTGCCTTTTTACCTTTAGCCGGAAATCATGCCAGTCTGGTGTGGTATCACAGTCCACAAAAAATAAAGTATTTACAAGGTTTAACGAATCGACAGCTTAAACAAGCTATTTTATCGGATTTTGCGCCGTTAGATTTTGATTTTGAAGTGCACGATAAAGGGGCTTTTCCATTAGCACGCAACCATGCTAAACATTATTATAAAAATCGAGTTGTGTTACTAGGCGATGCTGCACACACAATCAACCCATTAGCCGGACAAGGGGTTAATTTAGGGTTTAAAGACGTTCAATGTTTAGTTGAATTGTTAACACAATGTAGTGATTTATCGATGTCAGAAATATTGAAACGTTATCAACGCCAACGTAGACCGGCTAATTTAGTAATGCAAACGGGGATGGATGTCTTTTATAAAGTCAGTAAATCCGATTCAGAGATAGTGCGGGTTTTACGTAAAAGCTTTTTGGGGATAGCGCAACAATCAGGTGAAGTAAAAAATCGTGTTATGCGTTATGCAATGGGAATTAATTAACATTTAATAAAAAACCGAACTTTACTTGAATGGTAAAGTTCGGTTAATAAGTTTCTGTTATTTCGATCTAGAAAGATGTACGACGGTAATCGCGGTATTTTGGTCGCCAGAAGTTAGCTTCTAAACGACGTTGTAAATTTTCAGCTGTCACCGGTAAGGCTAAATCATCTTCAATGGCTTGTTTTGCAACAGCACAGGCGATTTTTTCACTGATTTCTCTGATTACCTTAAGTGGCGGCAGTAATGCACCTGGCGCTTTCTCAAATTCCATTGATGCATCAGCAAGTGCTTGGCTAGCCACCATTAACATATTGTCACTAATACCTGTTGCACGTGCCGCTAATACGCCCAGTCCAATACCAGGGAAAATATAACTATTATTACATTGCGATATTTCCAGCGTTTTTCCTTCGTAAACAGTATCAGGGAATGGGCTACCTGTCGCAATAATTGCTTTACCTTTACTCCAGTTCGTTATTTCTTGCGGTGTCGCTTCTACACGAGAAGTTGGGTTTGATAGTGGCAATACGATTGGGTTTTCAGTATTCAGACATAAAGCTTCGATCACTTCCTGAGTAAATAAGCCTTTTTGTCCACTTACACCAAACAATACGGTGATCTTAGCTTGCTTCGCCACTTGTAATAAACCTAACTTTTGGCTTTTATCCCAATCAGCGATATCTGTTTCTTTTTGTACTAATGGCACTTGGAATTTTTGTAATTCAGTCATGTTATCTGTTAACAAACCATAACGGTCAACCATAAACACTTGCTTACGTGCTTGCTCTTCCGTTAAACCTTCACGTTGCATTTGACGAATAATATGCTCTGCAATCCCACAACCAGCAGATCCCGCGCCTAAAAACGCGATATTTTGCTCGCTTAACTTTTGACCTTTGTTTAAACATGCTGCTATTAAAGTTCCCACTGAAACGGCTGCTGTACCTTGTATATCATCATTAAAACAACATAGTTGATCTCGGTATTTGTTTAGTAAAGGCGTTGCATTTGTTTGTGCAAAATCTTCAAATTGCAATAATACTTCAGGCCAACGGCGTTTGACTGCTTGAATAAATAGATCAACAAATTCGTTATATTCATCACCTGATATACGTGGATTTCTCCAGCCCATATACATAGGGTCGTCAAGTAATTGCTTATTATTAGTACCTACATCTAAAAGGATAGGTAAACAATGGGCTGGGCTGATACCACCACAAGCAGTATAAAGAGCCAATTTCCCAATTGGGATCCCCATCCCGCCAATGCCTTGGTCACCTAAACCTAAAATACGTTCGCCATCGGTAACTACAATTACTTTTACATTTTGCTTTGTTGCATTTTGTAACATGTCGTCAATTTTGTGGCGCTCTGGGTATGAGATAAACAAACCACGTTTACGACGGTATATCTTTGAGAATTTCTCACAAGCTTGACCAACAGTAGGTGTGTAAATTAATGGCATCACTTCTTCAATGTGCTGTTCAATTAAGTGATGGAATAGAGTTTCATTGGTATCTTGGATATTACGTAAATAGATGTGCTTATCTAAATCACTTTTGAAAGAGGATAATTGTTGATGCGCTCGAGCTGACTGTTCCTCTATCGTTTCAATATTATGAGGTAATAAACCTGTTAAATTAAAGTTATCACGTTCTTCAGATGAGAAAGCGCTGCCTTTATTTAATAAAGGGGTTTCTAAGAGTGCTGGTCCAGCAAAGGGAATATATAAAGGACGTTTATTTGTCATAATAAAATCTTCTTAATAAAGGCATATGGATTGTGAGATCAAACTTTTTATTGTTTAAATTTTGTTAAGTTAGGTTTATCTTATAAAAATATTATGATCTATTCATTAAATAACGTGAATTCTTTTAACTTGCGCTATTTTACCGTAAATAAAATATGGAATAGTGCTATTTTTTACAAAATTTTCTCATCTATTACTCTTGCAATTGTCAAGGCCGCTTCTGATTAACAAAGGTAATATTTTTATTTAAAGGTCTAGTTAGCCCGTAAATAAAAAGATCCACTTGAGATACATGTCCATTGCATTGTTTATTACCCATAAAGCTATCTTTAGATTGATCATCTACAACGAATCTTTCACAATATCGACTCAAGGTGATAGGCGTCACTATCAGCACTTTACTGCCTGCTCTTTTACTAATGACAACATATGGATATTATTGTGAACATAAAAAAACTAGGATTCATCACGTTAGCTTCTTTATTATCAACTTCTGCTTTAGCAGCTCAAGATCGCCCTACATTAACAGTTTACACTTATAGTTCATTTGCTTCGGAGTGGGGGCCTGGGCCAAAAATAGAAGTTGAGTTTGAAAAGTCTTGTGCATGTGATTTAGTTTTTGTTGCCCTAGATGATGGCGTTTCAGTATTAAACCGTTTGCGTTTAGAAGGCAAAAACAGTGAAGCGGATATTCTATTAGGGCTTGATGATAGTCTTATTAACACAGCGAAAAAAACCGGGTTATTAGAAGCGCATAATCTAGACCTGACTGAATCTAAATTAAAATCTGATTGGAATGATCCTGTCTTTTTGCCTTATGATTATGGCTATTTTGCGTTTATTTATAATAGTGAAAAGTTAAAGAATCCACCAACAAGTTTAAAAGAGTTAATAGAAGAGCGTGATGATTTAAATGTGATTTACCAAGACCCTCGTTCATCAACGCCAGGCCTAGGGTTAATGTTATGGGTTAAATCTGTTTATGGTGATCAAGCACCAAGCGCCTGGAAAAAATTAGCTGAAAAAACAGTGACAGTCACCAAAGGTTGGAGCGAAGCATACGGCATGTTTCTAGAAGGGGAAACGGATATGGTGTTGTCCTATACCACTTCTCCTGCTTACCACATGATAGCAGAGGGCAAGAATCAATACGTTGCAGCAAGTTTTAGTGAAGGGCATTATCAACAAACTGAAGTCGCAGCGATCGTAAAAAGTAGCGAGCATAAAGAACTTGCTCAAACATTTATGCGCTTTATGTTAAGTGATGGCTTTCAATCTAAAATTGCAACGGGTAACTGGATGTATCCTGTTACAAATATCGAATTACCAGAAGCATTTGAACAATTAGTGACACCTGTTAAAACCCTTTCATTTTCGAGTGAAGAAGTTACTAAAAATCGTAAACTATGGAATAAAGAGTGGTTAATGTCGGTAACCAATTAATATCATTCTTACATTGAGAGAACATTGAACTTGCTGACTAAAAAGCTTAAAAGCGTCCAACTGCCTGGCATCCTTATTTCAATTAGCATTTTTGCCTTTGTTTTAATGGCTGTTTGGGCGCTATTAACCCACTCTTCATTGTTTGATATACACAGTATTTGGCATGACTCGTATTATCTACACATTACTAAGTTCACTTTTTACCAAGCATTTTTATCTACTTTTTTGAGTGTATTGTTAGCAATACCCATTAGCCATGCACTTTCTCGGCGTCACTTTTGGGGAAAAGCACTATTACTTAAACTCTTTTCTACAACATTAGTCTTGCCGGTACTTGTAGCTATTTTTGGTATGATTTCCATTTATGGAAACAGCGGTATCCTTGCTTCCATTTTTGCTTTTTTTGATAGTGAACTGCCTTTTTCAATTTATGGCTTAAATGGTATTTTACTTGCTCATGTTTTTTTCAATTTACCTTTCGCCTGTTTGTTATTTTTACAAGCACTGAACGCTATTCCTGAAAAACAACATCAACTCTCACTGCATTTGGGAATGCATCATTGGTATAAGTTTAAGCTGGTGGAGTGGCCTTATATGAAAGCACAGCTACCACATATCATTGGGCTTATTTTCATGCTTTGCTTTACTAGTTTTACTACTGTAATGGCGCTTGGTGGTGGACCTCAGGCAACGACTGTTGAGTTAGCTATTTATCAAGCCTTAAAGTTTGACTTTGATTTACAAGCGGGCGCATTACTTGCTCTTTGGCAAATATGTTTATGTGCGAGCTTAACAATTATTATTCAAAAAATTTCAAAAAAATCAGCATTAAGCTCAAATTACCAAGGGGTTAAAAACAGTTACTTTCATGACTCAATGATTGCAAAATGCTGGGATTATACTTGTATCTTTTTGATCAGCTTATTTGTTGTTCCACCACTGCTTATGGTGGTTATTTCAGGTATCAATACACAATTATATAGCGTATTAAGTAATCTTCACTTTTGGTTGTCGTTAAAAAACTCATTATTGATTGCTTTGGTGGCAGGTTTACTAGCTGTCTTTTTTTCTTTTTTTATCTTATTAGCCAGTCGTCAATGGCGACTAGTTGGTTTAAACAATAGAGCCGATAAAATAGAAATGTTAGCGATGATTATATTAGTTACGCCTGGGTTGGTTATTAGCACGGGCTTATTTTTATTACTGCGTGAGTTTGCCAATATTTCATCATTAGCCTTGTATATTGTGATTATAGTCAATGCGCTAATGGCATTACCTTTTGTGTTAAAAAGCTTATCTGTGCCTATGTTAGAAAATGCAAAAAGATATGAGAAATTATGCATCAGTTTGGGGATCTCATTCATCAATCGCTTTTATTTCATTGAGTGGAAAGCGTTAAAACGACCGATCCTGCAAGCCTTCTGTTTAAGCTTTGTGCTCTCTATTGGTGATTTAAGTGCTATTGCGTTATTTGGTAGCCAACACTTTAGTACCTTACCTTTATACCTCTATAGTTTGCTATCAAGTTACCAAACACAGGCTGCTGCTGTTGTTGCATTAGTTTTATTAATAATAAGTGTTGGAATATTTATGTTGATTGAAGCTGTTTTTAAAGAAAAAGTCTGGCCACAAAAAAGAGGGCAACATGATTAAATTCTCACAAGTGCATTACCACTTTGAACAGCATCAATTTCATTTTGATTTTAATATCGATGAAGGGCGTATTGTTGCCATTATTGGGCCAAGTGGGGCGGGTAAGAGCACGTTATTGAATATGCTGGCTGGGTTTATTAAGCCTACCGAAGGGGATATCCAAATCAATAATCAGTCTGTTATTGAGCAAGCTCCACATCATCGCCCTTTATCTATTTTATTTCAAAATAATAATTTATTTTCTCATCTTAGCGCTTATCAAAATATTGCCTTAGGATTACATCCGGGGTTAAAGTTAACGGAACAGCAAAAACAACGTTTACATAAAATGGCTTCACAGGTGGGCATTGATACTTTGTTAACACGTTTACCTGAACAGCTCTCTGGCGGGCAGCAGCAACGTATTGCTTTAGCTCGATGCTTTGTACAAGGGCGGCCTATTTTATTGTTAGATGAACCTTTTTCTGCACTTGACCCTAGTTTGAGAGCATCAATGTTAGCACACGTTAAATTGATGGCAGAATCAGAAAATGTAACGGTACTGATGGTCACACATCATATTAGTGATGCGCTATCCGTCGCATCTGATTTTATTTTTGTTAATCAAAATGGCAGTGCGCTAGCGGTTGAAAAAATAGAGAAGTTAACCAGTGAACATAGTGATCAACAACTCTCATTATTTTTAAATGCAGAAGCAACATTTTAATAAGATAATTAATTTCTGATAACAATCTTTCTAGCAATTAGCTCAATACCTGTTTGATAGCGTTTAGCAGATGCATTTAAAGCTAAGGTCAGGGCGCTATCAGCAATTAATTCAAACTGCTGGCGTAAAGAGTTTATTTTAATAGGTAAAAAATCTAATAAACGATTATCACCAAACGTCCCGAGTTTTACTTTGTCCATTAATGCTGGTTGCTCAATCAGGACATCTAAGATCCCTTCTAATAAAATATAAGAAGTCACAATAATTGCGTCAGGCAGCTTATTTTGTTTTAACCAATCTTCAAAAATCAATCGACCAGATTCACTATTAAAGTGTTCACCATAAGCACTGATTGCTGTTAAATCATGTTCTTGAAGCTGTGCATTAAAACCAGCTTGGCGTTGTCGAGAAATATTTAAATCAGGCAGAGCACCAATTAAACCTATTGATTTCACATTGTTACTAATAAGTGATCCGGTTAGTTCAAATGCACCATCAAAGTCCTCACTTATTACACAACCAAAGTGTTCATCGTCTAATGCTCGGTCGATGGCAATCACTGGCGTACCTTGCTGTTGTATTTTTAAATAAAAATCATTGCCATCGACTAAACAACTGGCAACAAAAAGGGCATCAATACGACGTCCTAGTAAGGTTTTTGCGACGTTTTTTTCTGTTTCAGGTTGATCGTCTGAACAGCCAATCAAAATTTGATAACCAGCCTTGCGCGAATTTGACTCTAATAACTTGGCAAGCTTGGTATAACTGGTATTTTCAAGATCTGGAATGATTAATCCAAAAGAACGGCTACTTCCAGCCCGTAATGAAGAGGCTACATGATCAGGACTGTAATTGTAGTGGTTAACAACTGACATTACTTTTAATTGTGTTTTTTCACTGATCCGATATTTTTTGGCTTTACCGTTAACAACGTAACTTGCCGTTGTTTTTGATACACCTGCTAATTTAGCTATTTCATCTAATGTCACGAAAGATCCTTATTTTTGTCGTCAAGATCAAATTTTTAATACGTGTAATAATTTATCAGTTGCATTATATGCTGAATCGATTCAACATTTAAACCGAAAGGATTCAGCAATTGTTTATTTGTGAGTTGAAACTTAAATTTTAATTAAGTTTTCTCTATTTAATAAAAAACTTGCTGATATTTTTTTATTAAATAGCTGAAACGATTCAGCTTGTGAATTTACACAAATTGAAAATAAGAGGTTCAGAGCAATGCTGAAACTAACAAATAATGATATTACGCTAGAAAAATCAGCGGATAACAAAATTGATGCAATCAAATCGATTGCCCAACAACTGACTAATAATGGTTTAGTTGCTGAACAGTATGTGCAAGGTATGTTGAATCGGGAAGCTCAAAACTCAACTTTTTTAGGTAATGGTATTGCCATTCCACATGGCACAGTAGATACACGTGACCTAGTATTAAAAACCGGTGTTGCCGTACATCATTTCCCGGAGGGAGTTGAATGGGGTGATGGTCATATTGCCTACGTGGCTATTGGCATTGCTGCAAAGTCCGATGAACATTTAAGTATATTAAAACAGTTAACTAAAGTCCTATCGGCAGATGGCGTAGAGGCGAAGTTAAAAAGTGCTAAAAATAAAGAAGATATCATTCAGCTATTAAATGGCGATGTTCAATTTGAAGCAGACTTTAACAGTGAATTAATCCACTTAAACTTTCCAGCCGAAGATATGCTACAAATGGTCGCAGTAGGCGCTGGGTTATTGAAAAATGGTCACCTTGTAGGAAACCCATGCGTAGCAGAACTGATTACAAAACAGGCTACGCACTTAGGTGAGGGAGTATGGCTAACCAGTAGTAATGTAGCAGTTGATCGTACTGCAATGTCTATCGTAACCACAAATAATACTTTTTTGAATGATGATGTAGCGGTTAAAGCATTAATTACACTTGCTGTTTGTAATGATACCCATCAAGGCTTTCTTAAAACCATTACGAATCTTATTGTTGAGCAAAACCAAGCAAAATTATTGACGGCTAGTAAACAAGAGCTTGTTGAAATGTTTGATGCTAATAACGCTGAAACAATACAACAAGAAGTGGGCGATTCAGCCATTTTCAAAATTAATAATGCTCATGGATTACACGCTCGCCCTAGTGCAATGTTGGTTTCTGTTGCTAAGCAGTTTAAGTCTTCTATTAAAGTATCAGTGGTTGCTGAGGAAACAAAATTTGTTAATGCTAAGAGCTTAATGAAGGTGGTTGGCTTAGGTGTTAAGCATGGCGATAGCTTGAAGTTTGTTGTTGAAGGTGAGGACTCTCAAGCTGCATTGGAAAGTATTGGAGAAGCAATTGCTTCTGGTTTAAGTGAGGGATAATGATGAATAATAAAGTCGTCACAATTACGTTAAATCCAGCATTAGATCTAACAGGTAGCTTGAACTCTTTAAATGTAGGCAATCTAAGCTTAGTTGAAAAGGGGTCATTACACCCTGCCGGTAAAGGCGTTAATGTTGCAAAAGTATTATCAGATCTTGGGGCTGATGTAACAGTAACAGGTTTTCTAGGACGAGATAATGAAGCTGCATTTAAGCAATTATTTGATGATATGAATGCTAAGGATGAGTTTATTCGTGTTGAAGGTGCAACGCGTATTAATGTGAAACTTGTCGAGTCTAACGGACAGGTCAGTGATATTAATTTTCCTGGTGTGGTGGTTACTGAGCAAGCAATTGTTGAGTTTGAGAAGCGTTTATTTGAATTAGCTGAATCACATTTGTATTTTGTATTAGCGGGCAGTTTACCTCAAGGCGTGACAGCGGAGCGTTGCGCAAATTGGATCGAACGATTACATCAATTAGGTAAACGTGTGATTTTTGACAGTAGTAGAGCAGCATTGGCGGCGGGATTAGTCTCTAAACCATGGCTAATTAAGCCAAACGATGAAGAACTGTCTGAACTTGTTGGCCAGCCTTTAGATAATACTCAAAAATGTCAACAAGCTGCACAAGGCCTAGCTGATAAAGGCATTGAAAATATTGTTGTGTCTTTAGGCTCAAAAGGGGTGATGTGGTTAAGTCAAAGTGATCAAAAAAATAGTACTTGGCGTTATGCTCAGCCACCTAAAATGCAGGTTGTTAGTACCGTTGGTGCTGGTGATACATTGGTTGCAGGATTTTGCTGGGGATATCTTCAAGGTTGGAAAGAAGAGCAAACCTTAACATTTGCAACGGCATTATCAGCGTTAGCAGTATCACAGGTTGGTGTCGGTGTTTCTGATCTGCAAGCTGTTTTGAGCCTGCAAGAGAAAATCACTTTGAACTCACCAAGCTCTTAGAAACTATAAAAAGTTATAGGTATATTAAGGATTAATTATGAAAAATATAGCGATTGTAACAGCCTGTCATAGCGGTATTGCTAACAGTATTATTGCAGCGGGTGTATTAAAAAAAGCCTGTGCTAAATTAAATATCAGTGCATCAATTGAATGTCAGTCAACAGTGTTGCCAGTAGATGCATTATCTGAACAAACGATTGAAAAAGCAGATGTGATTGTTATTGCATCTAATGTTGATATAGAGACCAAGCGTTTTATTGGTAAAAAAGTATATCAAGGAAATATTTCAAACTGTATTTCTGAGTCTGAACAATGGTTACAAAGCGCATTGGATAAGGCACAAGTATTAACCCCTGAAAATGCAAGCGATGGTGAATTGGTGCCTTCAGCAATGGAAAGTGCTGGCGCTAAAAAAATAGTAGCAATTACCGCTTGTCCGACTGGCGTTGCCCATACCTTTATGGCTGCTGAAGCCTTAGAAGCTGAAGCACAACGCCAAGGGATTACTATTAAAGTAGAAACAAGAGGATCGGTTGGCGCAAAAAACCAATTAACAGATCAAGATATTTCAGAGGCTGATTTAGTTATTATTGCTGCCGATATCGAAGTTCCATTAGAACGCTTTAATAATAAGCGACTATATAAAACCAGTACAGGTTTAGCTTTAAAAAAGACTGAGCAAGAGATAGAGAAAGCATTTAAAGAAGCATCAACTTTCCAAGTAGCGATGAATTCGAATGCAAATTCCAATGCAAGTGAAGAGAAGAAAGGGGTTTATAAACACTTAATGACAGGTGTATCTCATATGCTGCCTGTGGTTATTGCTGGTGGTTTATTAATTGCACTATCTTTTATTTTTGGTATTGAAGCCTTTAAAGAAGAAGGCACTTTAGCTGCAACATTGATGGATATAGGTGGTGGAGCTGCCTTTGCGTTAATGATTCCTGTATTAGCTGGGTTTATTGCTTTCTCAATTGCTGACCGACCTGGTTTAGCGCCTGGGTTAATAGGCGGTATGTTAGCGAGTCAATTAGGCGCTGGTTTCTTAGGCGGTATTGCAGCTGGCTTTATCGCTGGTTACTCAGCAAAATTCATTGCCGATAAAGTCTCTTTACCACAATCAATGGAAGCACTTAAACCGATATTAATCATTCCGTTTGTAGCAAGTTTATTTACTGGCTTAGTGATGATTTATATTGTTGGTGGCCCTGTTGCTGGCATTATGTCTGCGCTTACTGAGTTTTTAACGACTATGGGCTCAACTAATGCGATATTACTAGGTGTGGTGTTAGGTTGTATGATGTGTTTTGACTTAGGTGGTCCAGTTAACAAAGCCGCTTATACATTTGGTGTTGGTTTATTAGCCTCTCAATCATATGGTCCAATGGCTGCGATTATGGCTGCGGGTATGGTACCAGCGCTAGGGATGGGCTTAGCGACATTTTTAGTTAAAAATAAATTTGAAGCGACTGAGCGTGAAGCAGGTAAGGCATCTTTTGTACTAGGTTTATGTTTTATTTCTGAAGGTGCGATTCCATTTGCTGCAAAAGATCCAATGCGTGTGATTCCTGCTTGTATGGTTGGTGGTGCATTAACCGGTGGTTTATCTATGTTATTTGGTGCGCAACTACTTGCACCACACGGTGGGTTATTTGTTCTGTTAATTCCGAATGCGATAACGCCAGTGTTATTATACCTAGTTGCTATTGCAGCAGGTACATTAGTGACGGGCTTTAGCTATGCATTTTTAAAAAAGAAAGCGCTAGCGAAACAAGAACTAGCTTTATAAGGTAATTATTACCTTGTTAGAAAGGCATTTCCCTTTAATTAAGATAATGCCTTTTTGATTAGTGATACAAAGAGAATGGCTATTAATATAATTAGCCTAAAACAAAAAGGGGTTACGATTGATATCGTAACCCCTTTTTTTATCTAAAAATAATAAATGGATTATTATTAATGATCGATTACAGCGATATTTTTATCTGAAACAAGCGGACCTGTATGGTGTTGGAAATCAGGTTCGTCTTCAGCATTATCGTGTTTTGTAATAAAGTTAAGTAAACAGCTACTGTAGTTTGCTTCTGCTTTTACTTTATGTTTTCCGTCATCACTACGTACTAAAATAGTATCACCAGCGGAGAATTCGCCATGTACTTCTAATAGTTCACTACTCGTTAACTGCTCACTATGTTGCTCAAGAGGGTACTCAAAACCATCTTCAACAACCAGTTCGCCCTGTGCTTTGGCAGTGTGAGTTAACCAGTGTAAATCTTCTTCCATTGGTTTTGCATATGGGGCAAAAATAGTACCTGGGTTGTTACCTAAAATAAGCTGCTCAAATGAATTTTCTTTAAAACCATTAATAATATAAGTGGTTAAACCATGAGAAGTTGCTTTTTCAGCGGCTTCAATTTTAGTCTGCATACCACCAGTACCTACGCTACTATGTGCGCCGCCAGCCATATCATAAATGCTTTGATCAATAACGCTCACTTGTTTGATCATAACTGCATCATCATTAGTATGAGGGTTTTTATTATATAACCCATCAATATCTGAACAAATAATTAAGGCATCAGCATCTGCTGCTGCGGCAACCATTGCTGATAAGTTATCGTTATCACCCACTTTTAAAGCATCGGTTGTTACTACATCATTTTCATTAACTACTGGTAAGATGCCGTTCTCAAGTAATGCGAATATTGTTTCACGCACACTGTCATAACGCTCTCTATCTTGGAAATCACCATGAGTTAATAGTATTTGTGCAGAAGGGAAGTCGAAGAATCTATCCCATGCAGACATCATTTCATTTTGTCCTGCTGCAGCCATCGCTTTTTTGATAGGGAGTGATGGTTTGTCTATATTTTTAAATAGATGGGCACCAGCTGCAACTGAACCAGACGATACAAGAATAACTTCAGTTCCCATATCTCTACACTGTAATATAAATTTGGCGATATGTAATAGGTAGCGTGAGCTACACCCTTTTCGCTCTGGGGCGATTAGTGCACTACCTACTTTTAATACAATACGATTCCATTTATTATTTTTCATAATTTCTCTTATTTTTACTACTTTACTCTTTTTTTAAG
This sequence comes from Psychromonas aquatilis, assembly GCF_038155185.1. NCBI lineage: Bacteria > Pseudomonadati > Pseudomonadota > Gammaproteobacteria > Alteromonadales > Psychromonadaceae > Psychromonas > Psychromonas aquatilis. The sequence continues at coordinate 51,986 of NZ_JBAKAZ010000008.1, read as the reverse complement.
CGTACTAAACCAACCGCAAGAGTAAGAAACGATCGAGTCTAAATAAATTACTTTTATATGTTGTTATTAAGGTTGTATCTGGTGGAACTAGGAGGGGGAAGGTTTGCTGATATATGATAATTTCTCATCAGAGTCATTATACTATGTCCTGCCTTACTAAGTTGATTTAAAGAATATTACACAGCATAACTCCTATGTAATAAGTGTAGTGTAACACAAAATTTGTTACATTTTGATTAATATTTAAACATGACTATTAGATTGACTGTATTTATTAAACCTCAGTCGTTATCATGTACGTTGCTTTAGTACAAATGGATCACTATTTGGTTCCATTTTTATGATAGCTTTTTTCTATCGGATTAATTGAAATTAGCATGTTTACCTATGCTAATTTTTACTACATAATTCACTCATGGATTCGGAGAACGAATCTAAATAATGTTAATAACCCAAACTTAATAGGAATATCAAATGATCAATACTAAATTGAAACCATTCAACGCAAGTGCTTTTAAATCTGGTGAATTCGTAGAAATCTCAGAGCAAGACGTACTAGGTAAGTGGTCTATCTTCTTCTTTTACCCTGCTGATTTTACTTTTGTATGTCCTACTGAACTAGGTGACGTTGCTGATCACTACGAAGAGTTACAAAAGCGTGGTGTTGAAGTTTTCTCTGTATCAACTGATACTCACTTCACTCACAAAGCATGGCACGATAGCTCTGACACAATTGGTAAAATCAACTACTACATGGTTGGTGATCAATCAGGTAACATCACAAATAACTTCAATGTTATGCGTGAAGGTCAAGGCCTTGCAGACCGTGCTACATTCCTAATCGATCCAGAAGGTACAATCCAAGCAATGGAAATCACTGCTGAAGGTATTGGCCGTGACGCTGAAGACTTACTACGTAAAGTTAAAGCTGCACAATATGTTGCTGCTCACCCAGGTGAAGTATGTCCAGCAAAATGGAAAGAAGGTGAAGAAACACTAGCTCCTTCTTTAGACCTAGTAGGTAAAATCTAAGTCTAAAAAAATTAAGCAGTATCGATACTGCTTAATACTAAATAGACCTTGGTCAACTTTGACTGAGGTCATTTAAAAATAGATTTTTAGAAAGCCTTATTGACCGAGAGAGTCGATTTTTAAATTAACCAATTTGCTTATTCACGCTTTTTATTAAGCGTGCACAAACACAGCTATAAAAAATTATAAAGGTGGGATTATGTTAGACCAAAATATGAAGACGCAATTAAAAGCGTACTTAGAAAACTTAAAAACTGAAGTAAAACTTGTTCTTAGTCTTGATGATAGTGAAACAGCGAAAAAGCTCAAAACACTAGCAACTGATATTGCATCACTTCATGATAAAGTATCTGTAGTAGAAGATCAATCTGCAAGTGCACGTCAACCAATCATGCAAGTAGTTAACCCAACTAAAAATACTGCTATTGGCTTTGCGGGTTTACCAATGGGACACGAATTCACATCATTAGTATTAGCACTACTGCATACTGGTGGTCACCCAATGAAAATTGATGCGGAAGTGATTGAGCAAGTACGTAATTTGGAAGGTGAATTCAACTTTGAAGTATTTATCTCGCTAAGCTGTCAAAACTGTCCTGATGTTGTACAAGCGCTAAATATGATGGCGGCAATTAATCCGCAAATAAAAACAACTATGATTGACGGTGCTGCATTCCAAGACGAAGTAGCAGAACGCAATATTATGGCTGTGCCAAGCGTTTACTTAAACGGTGAAGTGTTCACACAAGGGCGTATATCATTAACTGAAATTTTAAGTAAAGTTGATACAGGTGCTGCGAAAAAACAAGCTGCAGCATTAAATGAAAAAGACCCATATGAAGTATTAGTTGTTGGTGGTGGCCCTGCAGGTGCATCTGCTGCAATCTATGCTGCACGTAAAGGTATTCGTACTGGTGTAGTTGCAGAGCGTTTTGGTGGACAAGTAATGGATACAATGGCGATTGAAAACTTTATCTCTGTTAAAGAAACTCAAGGTCCTAAACTAGCTGCTGCACTTGAAGAGCACGTAAAAGAATACGACGTTGATATTATGAACGAGCAACGTGCTGATTCAGTTGTCGCTGCAGAAAAAACAGAAGACGGTTACATTCACGTTTCATTAGAAAGTGGTGCAACGTTAAAAAGTCGCAGTGTTATCTTATCAACAGGTGCTCGTTGGAGAAAAATGAACGTACCTGGAGAGCAAGAGTACAGCAATAAAGGTGTTGCTTACTGTCCTCACTGTGACGGTCCGTTATTTAAAGGTAAAAAAGTAGCAGTTATTGGCGGTGGTAATTCAGGTATCGAAGCTGCAATCGACTTAGCTGGCATCGTTGCGCACGTAACTGTTTTAGAGTTTGCAGATACATTACGTGCCGACCAAGTCTTAGTAGACAAAGCAAACAGCCTAGCTAACGTAACTATTATCAAAAGTGCACAAACAACTGAAGTGATAGGTGATGGTACACGTGTTACTTCACTTAAATACCTTGACCGCGTAAGTAATGAAGAAAATGAAGTTGAGCTTTCAGGTATTTTTGTTCAAATTGGTTTAGTGCCAAATAGTGACTTCTTGAAAGATAGCGGTGTTGCTTTATCACCTCGTGGTGAAATTGAAGTCAACGCAAAAGGTGAAACATCACTACCAGGTGTATTCGCTGCAGGTGATGTTACAACTGTTCCTTACAAGCAAATCATCATTGCAATGGGTGAAGGTTCTAAAGCAAGTCTAAGTGCATTTGACCACTTAATTAGAACACCAGCTCCAGTAGCAAAAGTAGCTGATATTGCATAGTTATAAAGTTATATAGTTATATTTAGCTAACCTAATATAACTATAAACCAGTGTATAATATGTTTTATACACTGGTTTTTTTGTTTTTGTTCCCCTACTTCCCACATCATCGCTCCATTGCTCAAACATATCCGCTAGTTATCCATTCCCGATCTATTAATGCTCACTTTATAGTAATTACCTACCTACTTTTAAATACAAATATAGAAAGTCGAGTTAATTACTCCGATACAAATCAAAGAATATACGAAGCTGATAAAATTTATATTGATACCGGGTGGGGGAAGCGCCGATACCATTAGTGATGCTTTAACTTGTGTATGGCATGTTTGATTAACATAATTCGTTACTATATCGGAGAGTATTTAAAAAAACCTAATATCTAAGAGCACATTGATAAGTTGATGATGATTCAGTTACTTTATTTGTCTCTTCTTCTTAATTTAAGATAAGATGTTAGTATCTACTTTATTATCAGAGATGAGTTTAACAATTGATGATACTGGGTATGATAAAATGTGGATACAAAAACAACTGTAATCCTTATATTTAAATGGAATTTGGAGAGTATTTTGAGTCAATTAATCAATATTATTATTTGTATTTTATTACCGCCTTTGGCAGTTTTTTTGAAATTTGGATTAGGAAAAGATTTTATTATTAACTTAGTACTAAGTTGTTTTTTCTGGGTGCCTGGTATTATTCATGCGTTATGGGTATCGACTAAATAAGTTATTTATATACTCAATAACAAGCCATCAAAACTGATGGCTTGTTATTGCTTTGATGATATTGTGGTAATCCTGAACCTTGTCCCATTGGCAAAACGTAATCTGGTAAAGGTAATCGTTTCACCTAATCAGTTGTCAGTTCATTCTTACTTAAGAATGCCCCTAAGTACCCGATTGCGGCATAGAATATGATGGTATAACCTAACACTTCCAAGCCTTCTTCTACCACGCGTTTTACTAGACGATCGTAATCTTCGCCTAAAATACCTTCCCATAAATCGCCCATTCCAAATATTCTAGAAAAGACCAGTAGCATTACCATACCTAGGTTTAATGTAATAAAGTGCTTATGTTGTACGAATTGACTGAAAGTCCGCAACGTTTGACTTAGATCTTTCAATGCGTAGATTATTGATGATAAAGCAACTAATAACGCAGGATAAACCCAAAAGCCATGTTGTATTTTGTCTAGTAACGCATCAAACTCACGAATCAATAAACAGCAAAAGAAGCCTGCAAGTAAGACTGCAAAGTGCCTATGAGATGTTTTTTTATAAGCGATATATGAATAAACTAAAACAGTGCTAAGTAGTAATAATTCTTGTAAGTATTCTGTCATCGAATACTCAGATATACCTTGATGTTGGGTATAAATTAGATCATAAGCAAGTGTTAAAATAGGTAATATGGCTAAAACTGATAACAACAAAAACTGCTGAAACCCTTTTAGAATGATACGAATATCAGAAGACATTATTTCTCCGGTTAAATAAAGTGTAAGGGGGGTGTCTTTAATGTGAGATTCCGTTCTACTTTATTAATCAGACAGGGGAATTATACTTTGCTAAATTGAAAATATCATGCTCTTTGTAAGGAGTGAGCAAAGTTAAATAGAGGGTTGATAAGAAAAAAGAAAAGTTTATAAAAATATAACTAATCGTGTTTTTTAAAATAATCAATAAAGGGCGACTTGTTGATTTTTATTTCATATCTTGCCTCGTTTATTTTACAGTGTTGATAAAATAACAAACTGCTAATAAGAAGAGACAAGATATTAATCATTTCTATCTAGTAAATTATCCTGTGGAATTTATTTAATAGTTAGTTTTACGTCTTCATCACGTAATAGATAAAGCGCTATACAAGCAGCTAACATTGGCCAAGCCGCAAAAAATAATAAGTTATTGAAGCCATCTAGGTAACGAGGGAATGATGAGAATGTTGATAATGCATGCATCAACAGTATCATGCCATAGCTAAAGCGTTTTTTAATGCCTAATACAAAGGCTAACACTAATAGTACCTGTAATATGCCAATAATATAAAATATAGAGTGTGGTGCATTTAACCCATAAAATGAACTTAATACTGCTGCGCCATGGGCTGGGTCAATAAACTTATCGAGCGCCCACATAGCAAAGACAATAAATATCCCCAAACGCAAAGTTAAAAGAGACCATTGCAGTCGGTTTTGTAAGTTAGCTGAAACTGGATTTGACATTTAAAAATTCCTTAAAAATAATAAAAGTGAGGTCTAGCTTCTATTAAGACCGAACTTTATTTATTTTTATTTCAAAACTTTTAAGTCAATACGGAATTAAATATTAAGGTGAGATAAAAATGAGATAGAGGAAGCATTAATATTCCCTCTATCGTTACATTTTAAGGGGGCTATTTTGAACTGCGTCTTGATGATTGACGGCGGCGACCTTTTTGCGCTTTTTTAGGGGCATAAGCAGCGTCAGAGTTAGGTACCACTAATTTAGGCTCAAATCCCTCAATTACCTCACGTTTAATAAAGTAACCTAAGTGTTGCTCAATAGCACATAAATTACGGAAGTCATCACGTGAGACTAATGAGATTGCTTCACCATCTGCGCCTGCTCGCCCTGTACGACCAATACGATGCACATAGTCTTCAGCTTCATCTGGTAAGTCGTAGTTGATGACGCGTTCTAAATCATCAATATCAATACCACGTGCGGCAATACCTGTCGCCACTAAAAACTGTATTTTACCTGCTTTAAAGTCTTCCATTAACTGTTCACGCATCGCTTGGCTACGACCACTATGGAAAGATTCTGCTGTAATTTCACGCTTTTCTAACTGGCTGACTAATTTTGCTGCACCACGTTTTGTTTCAATGAAAATCAATGCTTGTTGCCATTTATTATCATGAATTAAGTGGCTTAAAAGCGCCGATTTAAATTCTTTATCAACAGTAATTAAATGTTGTTCAATTTTAGGTACTGTCACATTCTCAGGCGTAATCGAAATTTCAACTGCATCGGTGACTGCCGTTCTTGCAAGAAAACGCACTTGTTTCGACAAAGTGGCTGAGAATAATAAGTTCTGACGTTGTTCAGGTAACTTTTCAACGACTTTATTAATGTCGCTAATAAAGCCCATGTCTAACATACGGTCAGCTTCATCGATAACCAGAATTGATGTTTCATCAAAGTGAATGGCACGACGTGTATACATATCCAATAAACGCCCAGGCGTAGCCACTAAAATATCAACGCCATCGATCAGACGTTGTTTTTGAGGGTCGATATCGACACCACCATACATCGCCATTGAGCTGATATTAATATGTTTAGCGTAATGTTGAATATTCTCTTCAACTTGAATGGCAAGCTCTCGTGTCGGCGTCAAAATAATTGCATGAACACGTTTAGGGCGAACCATTGGCGCATCAATTAGCTTTTGTAAAATAGGTAATACAAAACTGGCTGTTTTACCGGTGCCCGTTTGCGCTGCTGCAATGACATTTTTACCAGCTAATACTTTAGGAATGGCCTTCTCTTGGATAGGAGTAGGGGCTTGGTAACCTTGTTCAGTTACTGCTTGTACAATTGGATCGCTTAATCCAAGGGATGAAAATGACATAGTTTTCTCTAATCAAAACGATAATGGCCAGTTAAACTGACCATTATTGGGTTATATTCTATTGAATAACGGTCGTTGATTGCTCAATCGTCCCGTTTTCACTAATAAGCTATTACGCTAATTTTTTTGCTTCTTCCTGACTTGCTAGGTATTCGTTATATGTACCTTGAAAATCAACAACTTGTTTATCTTTAATGTCGATAATACGTGTTGCCAATGAAGAGACAAATTCACGGTCATGACTAACAAAAATCAAGGTGCCTTTAAATTCTTTTAAGGCATTGTTTAAGGCATCAATAGCTTCTAAGTCCATGTGGTTAGTTGGCTCATCCATTACTAACACATTAACGTCTTGCATCATTAATTTACCAAATAACAGGCGGTTTTTCTCCCCACCTGAACAGTTACGCGCTTTTTTGTTAGCGTCATCGTCAGTAAATAGTAGACGTCCTAAAATACCACGTACCATTAAATCGTTATGTTTACTGGTACGCCATTGGCCCATCCAGTCCATTAAAGTGAGGTCGTTGTCGAAGTCTTTAGAGCTATCTTGCGGACAGTAACCGATAGATGCATTTTCAGACCACTTAACTACGCCTTCATTATGTTGTAAGTCATTCACTAAACAACGCATAAAGGTCGTTTTACCGACACCATTTTCACCAATAATAGCCAGTTTAGCACCAGCTTCTAAGATGATATCGCCACCGCTAAATAATGGACCTTCATCAAAGCCGTGCCCTAGGTCTTCTAATATTAACGCTTGGCGGTGCATTTTTTTACCTTCATCAAAAGATAAAGAAGGATGTAGACGGCTTGTCGCTTTGACTTCATCAAGCTTGATCTTATCCATTTTCTTAGCACGTGAACTCGCTTGCTTCGCTTTAGATGCATTCGCACCAAAACGGTTTACAAAGTCTTGTAGTTCATCTATCTCGGCACTCTTCTTCGCATTTTCTGATAATAATTGCTCACGGATCAATGCTGATGCTTCTAAGAAGTACTCGTAGTTACCTGGGTAAATACGTAGCTCACCGTAATCGATATCTGCCATGTGTGTACAGACAGAGTTTAAGAAGTGACGGTCATGGGAAATGATGATCATGGTGCAACGACGTTTGTTTAGCTCGTCAGACAACCAGTTAATGGTATTAATGTCCAAGTTATTGGTTGGCTCATCGAGTAATAATAAATCTGGGTTTGCGAATAAGGCTTGTGCTAATAAAACACGTAGCTTCCAACCTGGCGCCACTTGCTTCATTAAGCCAAAGTGAAACTCTTCTTCGATACCAGCGGCTAACAGAATATCACCTGCACGACTTTCAGCGGTATAACCGTCCATTTCAGCAAATTCACTTTCTAATTCACCTACTTTCATGCCATCTTCTTCTGACATTTCTGGCAAACTATAAATACGGTCACGTTCTTGCTTTACTTCCCATAACGCTTTATCGCCCATGATCACGGCGTCAATAACCGTATATTCTTCAAAGGCAAATTGGTCTTGACTTAGAGTACCCATTTTTATGCCTGGATCTAGAGATACATTACCAGCACTTGGCTCTTGTGCTCCGGTTAGAATTTTCATGAAGGTTGATTTTCCGCAACCATTTGCACCAATTAGGCCGTAACGGTTGTAGTTACCAAATTTGGCTGAAATGTTTTCAAATAAAGGCTCTGCGCCAAATTGCATTGTAATGTTTGCGGTAGATATCAAAATCAAGATTCCATCAGTTAAGAGCAGCGAGGCAAATAAAATAGTCTTACCAAGCCACAGAAATATTTAGGTCGGGCAGTATACAGATTAAGCAGCGAAAATATCGAATTATGTGATAAAAAGTAGGTTATTTTTTATTCTCTATCTGAATCATTAAATAGTTAATGTTGAATAGTGAGCATTAATTGTTTTAATTAATAGCTCTCTCTCCAATACAGGTCTTTGAATTTATTATTGAGATCACTAAGTTAATGCTTTTTCTTACGATAAATGAAGGGCGCGGATGAGGAGTTTAGTGGAAATGAGAAAGCTAACGATCAAGATCTGTTAACGCTATTTTGTAGAATCAAGCGATCACTACCTAAGTAATAGTATTTAATTGTTTAAATTAACAATAAATCAATTAATCTCCTATATAATTTATATTCAGTTATTTCTAAGAAATCATTTAAATTATAGAGGGTTACTATGATAAAAAAAATAATAAAGGGTTTTCTCTTACTGTTCGTCTTACCACTTACTTTAAATCTAAACACAGTTAATGCAGCTGAAAAAATTCGTGTTGGCGCATTACATTGGACCTCACATTCTGCAAGTTTTGTTGCCTTTGAACGAGGGTATTTTAAAGAGCAGGGTTTAGAAGTGGAATTTCGCTTCTTCAAAGCGGCACAACCGATGGCCGTAGCGATTGCTTCTGGCGATGTAGACTTTGGTATTACCGCTATTTCTGGTGGGTTAATTAACCTTGCTGGAAAAGGTGCAATCAAAGTGATTGGTGGTGTATTGAATGAAGAAGATGGTGTTGACGGACAAATGATCCTCGCTTCTAAAAAAGCTTATGATGCTGGCCTTAAGACCCCAGGGGATCTAAAAGGACATTCTTTTGGTATCACACAAACTGGATCTTCTTTTCACTATATGGCGCATAAAATTGCACAAAAAGAAGGCTTTTCTGAGGCCGATATTAGCCTTAAACCGCTTCAAAAAATTGGTTCAATTATTGGTGCGCTAAAAACTCAGCAAATCGATGCTTGGGCTGTAGTACCACACATTGCTAAAGAGTTAATTAAAAATACCAATATTGTTTTAATTGGCAAGGTATCTGATTACATTCCTAATTACCAAGTAACCACTGTGTTTACATCTTCTAACATTGCTGAAAATAAACCTGAGCTTGTAAAGTCATTCCTTACTGCATTCGCTAAAGGTGGCGCAGATTTCAATGCCGCATTAGTTGATAAAAATGTGGATGAAAAAGCCACTGAAGAGATGGTTAAACTCGTTCATAAATATGTTTATAGTGATAAACCTTATGAAAAAGCAGCGCCTTCTATCATCAATGGTGCAATGCGACTAAATCAAGGGGCTAAATTAAATATATCGAGCGTGGAAGATCAATTAAATTGGTTTAAAGCAGAAGGGTTAGTGAAAAGTAATATCACACTAGATATGTTAGTTGATCCGCGTTATGTCGAAACTTACTAGAGTAACTTATGAATTTACATGTAAATAATATTTCACATAGTTATGGAAAAGTTGATGTATTAAAAGACATTAATCTGAATATAGAGGAGCATCAAATTGTTTGTTTAGTGGGTCCTTCTGGTTGTGGAAAGTCGACATTACTTAAGCTGATAGGTGGTTTAGAAAAACCTTCTAGTGGCAAAGTAATGCAACTAGGGGAGCCTCCTCAACATTCAATTAACCCACTTACTTATATTTTTCAAGATTTTGCTTTATTGCCTTGGCGCAGTGTATACGACAATATTTCATTAGTATTGGAAGATCACGGTATCGCAAAAAATGAGCTCAAGCACATTATTAATGACGTCCTAGCGAGAACAAAACTAACTGAGTTTGCTAATGCAATGCCTAAACAGCTTAGTGGTGGCATGAAACAAAGAGTGGCGATTGCAAGAGCATTGAGTGTGCGTCCAGCGGTTTTATTGATGGATGAACCACTTTCTGCTTTGGATAGTCAAACCAGTGAGTTATTGATGGATGATTTGGTGTCGCTTTGGGATCGCGAAAAATTTACTGCTTGTTATGTCACCCACAATTTAAATGAAGCTGTACGTCTTGGTCATAAAATCGTTGTCTTAAGTCGTCGTCCAGGAACAATTAGAGAAGTGGTGAGCATTGATATTCCATTAAATGAGCGAAAGAATCATGTACAAGCATTGGATCAAAAGCAGCAATATTTATGGAACTTAATGCGAGAAGAAGCTTTATTGGCAGATAAGGAGTTGATCAATGCAGACTAAAGAGAGTGTTGTCTCTAAAGAAGTCGCGTTTAGGGGAGGTGGCTTTACTCACAAGCCCATCTTTTTTATTGGGCCTTTGGTATTTATTTGTATCATTGCGCTATTAGAGTGGGGGACAAGTAGCGGTTGGATCTCTGATTTAACTCTACCTCGTCCTTCAGGCGTCGCACAAACATTAATGGATCTTTATCATTCAGGGTTATTGTTTCAGCATTTATTGCCGTCTTTGACTCGTTTGTTGGTAGGCGCGACTATGGGCATTATCATTGGTATTGCTGTGGGAGTATTCATTGGTTTATTTAGCTTGGTTCGTGCTGGACTATTGCCCGTCGTGGCGGCGCTTTTTCCCGTTCCTAAAATTGCATTATTACCTTTGTTTGTTATTTGGTTTGGTATCGATGAAGGATCAAAATATGCTTTGATCGCATTGGGTGCCTTTACTCCAACGGTTGTTGCAACTTATGCTGCGATAGATAATGTTGATCGGGGTTATATCCGAATGGGACAAAGCTTTGGATTGCCATGGCTTTCTATTGTGCGCAAAATTGTATTACCTGGGGCATTACCTGGTATTTTATCAGGCTTAAGGATCTCCCTTGCTATTTCCATTATTTTACTTGTTGCCGCTGAAATGCTAGGGGCTAATTATGGTATTGGTGCGTATGTGCTTGAGGCAGGTTCGCTTTATGATCTAGAGCGTCTTTTTGCAGGTGTGTTCATCTTGTCTGTGCTTGGCGTCATTATCAATTGGCTGGTGGGCATTGTTGAAAGAAGGCTATTAAGTTGGCGAACTTAAAGCTACGATTAATCCTTCTGCTAAAAATTTAAATTATTATTTGAGCTATTCAATCCTACTGTAATGGGTTGAGTAGCTTTTTTATTGAGCATTAAATCTGCATTTATCTTTTCAATATTAACTCTGACAAAACTTCTTCACCCCTTTATAACTTAGAGCATTTGATGCTGCTGCGCTAAATACTTACTTTCAGTTAAAAATAAATATTATTTAGTCAAAGTGGCCAAGTTGGCACATTTATTCCTTATGTATTAAGCATTAAGTGATAAATGAATATTTTCGTGATTTTAATCATATTTTAAGAGCATGGTGCACCTTTAGGGAGCAGTAATGCACTATTTTAATTGTTTGTATCGAGCATATTAAGTTCAATATCACATTTAACAGTTTGTTCTTAAATCATTTTTACCGTTATTTCGTTATCGAGGAGAAGACTTTGTCAATAACACCTGTTTGGGATGCGCATACTTGTGTGCCTTTATTTCCTGAGTACGATTTAGCTTCTCTACAGCGACATATTGATTGCGGCGCTTATTACATTTCAATCAATATTGGCATGGACTTTAATCCGCTAGAAGAGATTATTAAAATTATTGCCGGATTTCGAAAACGTATTAGTGAGCTTGATTTTTTAATCCAAGTAAAGAGCTTTGCAGACGTTGAACGTGCTCAACGAGAAGGTAAATTAGCGATCTCTTTTGATTTAGAAGGGGGAGTGCCTTTATCTGAAAGTCCGGCAATGGTTGATCTTTTAGCGACACTAGGTGTTCGACAGATTCATCTTGCTTATAACCGAAGTAACTCTCTCGCTGGTGGTTGTCATGACCATGATTCAGGACTAACGGCAAAAGGCCGTCAAATTGTTGATGCGATCAATGCAAATAAATTATTTATGGATGTATCTCATACGGGCTACCGAACAAGTATGGATATTTTTGAGTATTCGCAGAAGCCAGTCATCATTAGCCATGGTAACCCTAGGGCACTTAAAGATCACGGACGCAATTATCAAGATGATCAGTTACTTGCTTGTGCTGCAACAGGCGGCGTGGTTTGTGTTAATGGTGTTGCGCGATTTTTGAATTCAGCTGAGGCGAGTGCTGAAAGCATGGCTGAAGCTATCGATTATTTAGTGCAGTTATTAGGCCCTCAACATGTTGGTCTTGGGCTAGATTATGTCTATGACGCACACTTAGATAATGGACCTAAAGGGCTAGATACAGAATTTTGGTGGCCACCAGAGAAAGGCTACCAAAAACGTGATGATGGCTTTTTAAATCAATTGTATGCACCACCGGAGCGGTTTCTAGCCATATCAAAGATCTTGGCTGCTAAGGGTTATCAAAAAACAGATATTGACGCTATTTATGGAGGCAATATGCGCACTTTAGCGCAGAAGCTATGGCGTTAAAATATTTTAAGAGTAGGTTAAGAAAAGAGTAAAAGTTTATTTTACAACAATTTAGGAAATCGAATGCTTGGTAAAATATTAACCAAGAAATTACATGGATAGAAAATTTTGGAGGTTACATGAAGGGACTTTTTCACAAAGTGAGCCGCTTAATAAGCATCACTGGTTTAACATTTGCACTATCAACCAGTGTTGTTTCGGCTGCAACGCCTAAAGATTCATTAGTTGTTGGTTGGCAGTTTGATGACATTATCTCTTTAGATAGTGCTGAAGTATTTGAGTTTTCAGGATCTGAAATCGTAGGGAACACTTACGACCGTTTAATTGGCTATGATCCTGATGATGTTTCAAACATATTCGGTATTGCTGCAGAAAGCTGGACGATTAGTGAAGATGGTAAAACATTCACTTTCAAAATGCGTAAGGGAATTAAATTTGCTTCAGGCAATGAATTAACCGCTGATGATGCTGCTTTTTCTTTACAGCGTGCTGTTATTTTAAATAAATCACCTGCATTTATTTTAACGCAATTTGGTTTTACAGCAGAAAATGTAAATAGCAAAATCAAAGCCGTTGATGCAGATACTTTAATTATAGAAACAGATAAAGCCTATGCACCGACCTTTTTATTATATTGCTTAACAGCCACTATTGCCTCGGTTGTTGATAAACAAGAAGTCATGAAACATGAAGTCGATGGTGACATGGGATTTGCTTGGTTACGAACCAATTATGCAGGGTCAGGTCCTTTCAAAATTGAACAGTGGAAACCTTCTGAAATATTAGTCTTAAGTGCAAATGAAAATTATTGGAATGGCGTACCTGCTATGAAGAAAGTCTTTATTCGTCATATCGGAGAATCATCTGTACAACAATTACTATTAGAAAAAGGTGACATTGATATTGCACGTAATTTAGAAACCGAGCAATTAAAAGTCGTGGCTGAAAATAAAGAGGTGAAATTACTGAAGAAAGGAAAAGGGACACTTCATTATCTTTCTATGAACCTTAAAGATCCTATTTTAGCTAATCCAAAAGTACAGTTAGCACTTAAATATTTAATTGATTATAAAGGTCTAGCAAATACTGTTTGGGAAGGTCGTGGTCAAATGCAACAAGCCTTTTTACCAAAAGGATTTTTAGGATCTTTAGAAGATCAACCTTTTACGTTAGATGTTGAGAAAGCTAAAGCGTTACTTGATGAAGCTGGCTACGGTGATGGCTTTGAAATGGATTTAATCGTACGTAACTCACCAATTCGTGTTGATACTGCAAAATCAATCCAAACGACTTTTGCTAAGGCGGGTATTAAAGTTAACTTGGTGCCAATGGATGGTAAACAAGTATTAACAGTATATCGTGCGCGCAAACATCAATTATTTTTAGGTACATGGGGACCTGATTACCAAGACCCGCATACTAATGCTGAAACCTTTGCTAGTAATTTAGATAATAGCGATGATTCAAGCGTTAAGACGGTTGCATGGCGTAATGCTTATGCGCCAGAGCAAATGAGTAAGGATACAATGGCAGCGTTATTAGAAACAGATACAGAAAAGCGTGCAGAGATGTATTTGGCCATTCAAAAAACACATCAACAGCAAGCTCCTTTTGCATTTATCATGCAAGAGCAAGAAGTGGCTGGGTTACGTGCTAATGTCGATGGTTATGTATTAGGGCCATCATTTGATGGAAATGCCTATAAAGACGTTGTGAAAAAATGATTCAAAAATCAACCTCATCAGGCGGCTTTCTAGCCGTCTTTTCTTCTCCTTTATATACTAAAAAAGTGAAACCATTTATTCATTTTTTTAGTATGTTGGCGATGACCTTTTTGGGTTTGTTACTCCTCACTTTTGTGATTGGCCGTCTTATGCCAACGGATCCTGTTATTGCTGTTATTGGTGATAAAGCCCCAGAAGCTTTATATCAAGCAACCTATATCGAAATGGGATTAGATAAATCCATCATTACACAGTTCTTATATTATATTAGTGGTGTTATTCAAGGGGATTTAGGGACTTCAGTACGTACCGCTAATTTGGTCACTGAAGATATTCTCAATTACTTCCCAGCTACGCTGGAGTTGGCAACGCTCGCAACTATCTTTGGTATTTTATTTGGTGTACCAATGGGCGTCTTCGCAGCTGTTCATCAAAATAAATGGCAAGATAATATGGTTCGACTTTTTGGATTAATTGGCCATAGTGCGCCCATTTTTTGGTTAGCCATGATAGGTATTGTGATTTTTTATCAGCATTTAGATTGGGTTGCCGCACCGGAAGGACGATTAAGTGTTATGTATGAATATACCCTAACTAAAGTTACCAATATGGTCTTAATCGATACATTGTTGGCAAGAGATTGGGGGGCGTTTAAAGATGCTTTTGCTCACATCATATTACCTGCATCACTCCTTTCTTATTACAGCGTCGCTTATTTAAGTCGAATGACGCGTTCATTCATGCTTGATCAGCTTAAACAAGAATACATCATAACTGCTCGTGTTAAAGGTGTTTCTGAAAATGCCATTATATGGAAGCATGCCTTAATGAATGCTTGGGTGCCTTTAATTACTGTTATTGCATTAACTTATGCAACATTACTAGAGGGCTCTGTTTTGACTGAAATCGTTTTTTCATGGCCGGGACTAGGGCGCTATATTACTGATGGTTTGTTAGCTGCTGATATGAATGCCGTTTTAGGGGGCACGATTGTTGTAGGTATGGTTTTCATCTTCTTAAATTTGACCTCTGATTTACTTTATAAAGTGCTCGACCCTAGAGCAAGATAATACACATATATGATGGGCTAGCTTTCTGAAAGAGTAGCCCAAAAGGTTCGTTAAAATGACAGAGTTAAAAAGCTGGCTGTTGGCCGAAAATCCTGATTCACGAAAACAAGCGGTGATCGGGCGTAGCTATTTAGGTTGGTTACGTTTTTATCATAATCCCTTGGCTATGATAGGGTTTGTTATTGTCGTGGCATTGCTATTAATGGCAATCTTTGCTCCTTATATTGCACCACAAGGTATTACTAGTGGCTTGACCGGTGATGCACTCGCTTCACAGCGTTTTCAGCCTCCATCTGCAGAGCATTGGTTTGGAACCGATGGGCAAGCGAATGATGTATTTAGTCGTATCGTCATGGGTAGCCGACTTACGTTATTGATTGTTGGTATTGTGATTTTTACAGCACCTGTGTTGGGCTTTATTATTGGTACGGTTTCTGGTTACTTTGGTGGCTGGGTTGATATTTTATTAATGCGTATTACAGATGTTTTCTTAGCATTTCCTAAGTTAGTGTTTGCTTTGGCATTAGCGGCAGCATTAGGGCGTGGTTTAGAGTCTGCTATTTTTGCGATTGCCATTACCTCGTGGCCTGCTTACGCGCGCCTTGCTCGAGCTGAAACATTAACGATTCGTAATAGTGATTATTTGGCGGCAGCAAAATTACAGGGAGCAGGGCATTGGCGTCTTATTTCCGTGCATATTATGCCGCTTTGTCTTTCTTCATTAATTGTAAGAGTGACATTAGATATGGCCGGCATCATTTTAACTGCCGCTGGATTAGGGTTCTTAGGGCTGGGTGCGCAACCTCCAATGCCAGAGTGGGGGGCAATGATTGCCGAAGGCCGTGATTATATTCTTAGTTACTGGTGGTTAGCTACTTTTCCTGGGCTAGCTATTTTTGTTGTTGCATTAGGTTTTAATTTATTAGGTGATGGTTTAAGAGATGTATTAGATCCTAAATCAGGAGGACAGCACTAATGAGCGAACAGCAAAATCAATTACTCGAAGTAAAAAACTTAAATGTGACCTTTCCTTCAGTGCATGGTGAAATACATGCAGTTAGAGACATTTCCTTTAAAATGGGACGTGAGAAAATCGCTATTGTAGGTGAATCGGGATCAGGAAAATCACAAACTGGACGAGCGATTTTAGGGTTGAGTCCTGGTAATGTAAATGCACAACAACTGATTTTTGACGGCACAGATTTACAGGCTTTATCACCTCGAGACTATCGGGAAATACGCGGCAAACGGATTTCTATGGTTATGCAGGATCCTAAGTATTCTTTAAATCCGGTTATGACGGTGGGTAAACAGATGATCGAAGCTTGCCAAATCCAAATGAAAGTTTCTAAAAAACAAGCGCTAAGCCGTTGTATGGAAATGCTTGAAGCCGTTCGTATCAGAAATCCTCAGCGTGTTTTTAATACTTATCCTCATGAGATATCAGGTGGGATGGGGCAGCGTATTATGATTGCGATGATGCTACTTTCGAGCCCAGACCTGTTAATTGCGGATGAACCAACATCAGCATTAGATGTAACAGTGCAGTTACAAGTGCTAGCTATTATGGATGACTTAGTAAAAGAGCGGGGAATGGGGTTAATACTTATTTCTCATGACTTACCTTTGGTGGCGAGTTTTTGTGATCGTATTTTGGTGATGTATGCCGGTCGAATTGTAGAAGAATTAGAAGCGGATAAATTGCAGGATGCAAAACACCCTTATACTCGGGGCTTACTTTCTTGCTTACCAAGCAATGCGGTTAAAGGTGAAGCGCTTTCTATAATGCAACGTCAAGATAATTGGTTAAATGATTCATTGGATGCACAAGGTAACCTAGTATGACACTAAAACAACAAGATAAAACGGATCCTGTCATTGAAATAGAAGGTCTGTCTATTCACTTTGGAGAAGGAGATCAACTTGTTAAAGCGGTAGATCATGTCTCGTTGAGCGTGCCTTCGCAGCAATCTTTTGGCTTAGTAGGCGAATCGGGATCTGGAAAGTCTACTATTTTACGTTCATTAGCCGGCCTTAATCATCATTGTGGTGGCGAAATACGCCTTGAAGGAGAGGCGTTATCCAATAAACGTAGTAAAGCTTTCTATAAAAAAGTACAAATGGTATTTCAAGACCCTTATGCTTCACTTCACCCAAGGCATACGATTGATAAAATACTTACAGAGCCACTGGCTATCCATGGGCTTAAACATCCAGAAAAACGTATTGCAGAAGTGATGGAGCAAGTTGCTTTACCAACTAAATTTCGCTTTCGTTACTCCCATCAATTATCGGGTGGGCAACGTCAACGTGTGGCGATTGCACGAGCTTTAATTTTAGAACCTAAAATTTTATTACTAGACGAACCAACATCAGCCCTTGATGTATCGATTCAAGCAGAGATTTTGAACTTATTAAATCAATTACGTGAAGAATTATCACTTACTTATTTACTGGTTAGCCATGACTTAGCGGTTGTTTCTTATATGTGTGAGCAAGTTGCTGTAATGCAGCATGGAAAAGTAGTTGAACTGTTACAAGTAGATAAAAATGGTAATACAAACGCACAACATCCATATACACAACAGTTAAATTTAGCGTCAAAAGGATATGATCGCCAAGTCATTGATCAGTTTATTGAACATCAATAAACAAGGTTTGATTATATTTTCTAAAATGAAAAACCTATTTTTGATAGGTGTGGGGTTGTTCGGTTTAATCTCGTCAGTGAGAGACTTTTCCCTTAAAAGTGAATCAATACTTTTATACCTTAACTTCGATTTATCACAGAGTTATGCTTGTATTGGTTATTATTTGCACTATAAGCTATTCTTTTTTGTTATATAAAAACTTGCCTATTATTACAATCTATTCATAATTGTGCGCAATGCTACTATCAAAGTAGCGAATGATGATGTTTCTCGTTCAAAAAGTAAGCATTATCACTTTACATTATGTGTATCAATATATTTTAAGTCACTCCATGGCTATATATATCACCAATAATAAAAGGAAGCATTATGGATTTAATCGAATCATTTTTTGGGGTCATTAATGACCTAACCTGGGGGTGGGCACTAGTACCATTCCTTATTATCTTCGGTCTGTTTTTTACGATTGTTACTGGGTTTGTACAATTCACGTTTTTTGGTCGAATGTTTCGGGTACTTAAAGGCAAAAATGATAGTTCAGGGAAAGGTGGCATTTCTGGTCGTGAAGCACTGCTATTATCTGTAGGTGGTCGTGTTGGTGGTGGTAATATCGCCGGCGTTGCAGTTGCAATCACACTTGGTGGCCCTGGTGCTGTATTTTGGATGTGGGCTGTTGCACTAGTTGGTATGGCAACAAGTTTAGTTGAATGTTCATTGGCTCAGCTTTATAAACGTAAAGAAAATGGTCAAATGCGTGGTGGTCCTGCTCGTACTATTATTTATGGACTTGGACAAGACTATAAATGGTTAGCCTCAGTTTACGCAGTATGTCTAATTGCTTCATTCGCAATCGGTTTTAATGCTTTCCAAGGTAATACTGTTGCCGGTGCTGCGCAAGATAGTTTAGGTATCGACCGTATGTGGTCTGCAATTGGCTTAGCAGTGATTACAGGCTTAATTGTTTACGGTGGAATCAAACGTATTGCCAAAGTAGCTGATGTTATTGTACCTATTATGGCACTTGCATATTTAGGAATGGCATTATTAGTTATTTTAATGAACATTACTGAAATTCCAACAGTACTTATGTCGATTGTTTCAAATGCATTTGGTCTAGAAGAAGTTGTTGGTGGTGGTATGGGGGCTGCGCTTGCGCAAGGCTTACGTCGTGGCTTATTTTCTAATGAAGCGGGTTTAGGTTCTGCGCCTAACGTTGCTGCAACGGCTGATGTTCCTCATCCAGTGAGCCAAGGTATTACACAATCTCTTTCAGTATTTATTGATACTATTGTTATTTGTAGTTGTACTGCTTTCATCATTCTTCTTGGTGATGTTTATGTACCAGGTGCTGAAGGTATTGATGGTGTTGTTCTTACTCAACAGTCACTTGTTTCACACGTTGGTAATTGGGCACAATACTTCTTAACAGGTGCTATTTTGTTATTTTCAATTAGCTCTATTATGTATAACTATTACCTTGGTGAAAATGCATTAACGTTTATGTCTAAAAACAAGGTGTCTGTGCACATTTTACGTTTATTTGTTATTGGTATGGTATTCCTAGGCGCTGTTGCTCCTGCTGCAACGTCAGTGTTCTTCTTCTCTGATCCATTGATGGGTGTGTTGGCAATCGTCAACTTATTAGCATTGATGATGCTTTTCCCAACCATTACACGTTTATTGAAAGATTATAAACAGCAGTTAAAAGATGGAGCTGATGAGCCGGTATTTGATCCAGCTAAATTCTCAGACTTAAATATTGATGTTGAAGCTTGGACTAAAAAATAAAGCGACGCCTTGATATTGTTTAAGTTATTAAAATAGCTTCAATAGTTTAAATCAACTTATTATTAATAACCGCAAAATCCGCTCTTCTTATGAAGTGCGGATTTTTTTATTTTAGAAGGGTTGGTGCTTCGAAAGTATGTCGTTTTTTGTGATGCATTACTTTAAAGCCTTTGACTAAGATTACTGAGTGAGCTTTCTTTTAACTAATCAATGTTTTGAAAATGAAATGACGTAGCTTATTTACTGTAACCATATCGATAATAAATGCCTTCCATTTTAGAAAAATATTCCATTTCGAATGTACTAGGTTAAGGTTTGTTAATAGGTGGAGGACGCTGTCTTAGGGAGGAAAGTCTGAGTTAATCAAGGACAGTCTTGATTAACTCAGTTTTAAATTATAGACCTTGTTGGTATTGCGCGTTCGTTGATACGGTTACCATGCCAGTCACAGTCGACGCTGCTTGTTGGTCACCGGCAATAAAGTCTTCAAAGTGTTTAATTAATTGCGCTTTATCTTGTTTTTCTTTTGAACCTGAGCCGATGTCAGTTAAATCTATAAAGAACTCATCAAATAAAGTTGAAAAGTCTCTTACCGCGTCAAAATTAAGAAATTGCTCATGATTATAAATACTTGGGTAACCACCTAATTGCTTATCAACAGCAAATGAGATGCCTTTGACATTAGTAATCGTTGTTGCTTTTTGACATTTCAACATACAACCATCTTCAATGCTTGGTTTATTACAGCCGACGGTTTGTTGGAAGAAACATTGGCGGCTAGTCATCATTAGAATAGGGTGGTAGATGCTATATAGCATTTTGAAATTAGCCGGGCGTTTAATGTTTTTAATTTGATTACGGTTTATTTCGTTGGAAATAAATGCGCCTGCACAATTAAGCTCTTCTTGCATGGTTAATAATGCATATGAGTTGGTTGTATTTAAAAATGGCCCTGCAATCCACTCAATGCCCATTTCAAAAGCTTTATATGCAATCCCTGTATTATTCGTAACAATACGCTCTGGCTTTAGTTCTTCAAGGATACGTACCGCTTCAATGTAATCTTTACCAATTAAGACGGCTGGGAACCAAGGAATAAAGCGAGGGTTGCGGACTAAAATATCACGTTGTTTATTACAGCGCTTTTTGAAGCTCTCTGG
Source organism: Psychromonas aquatilis (assembly GCF_038155185.1). Lineage (NCBI taxonomy): Bacteria > Pseudomonadati > Pseudomonadota > Gammaproteobacteria > Alteromonadales > Psychromonadaceae > Psychromonas > Psychromonas aquatilis. The sequence goes on along the minus strand of NZ_JBAKAZ010000008.1, from coordinate 30,955 downwards.
TAATTTAAAGTAGATATCTGCATCGGTAAGATCTCCTAAATATGCATCTTTTTCATCACTAATTAATATCGACAAGGTAGGTTTTTCATTTAATTTTGGGTGTGATGTTAATGGTGGAATCGTGACCGCAGGAATGACTTCTTTTTCACCATTAAGGTAATAAGCCACTTTATTTTTAATTTCTGTTAGTTCTTTAAACGGGATGGCTAAATTTTCTTGTAAGGCTGAGAAGTCAAAATCAGAGACGTTATAACGGCTATTTTTAAGGCTTTTAAAGCGCTTTTCTATTGCTGCAACCGTAATCGCTGATTGCTCTGATTTTATTAATAGAGAAGCAGACTGAACGATGTGTGTTTTATCATCAATGGTGATGGTCACAGTAAATGGTTGTCCAAGTTGTGCAGCAAAGCTTAATGATAAGTCGCTTTTATCGATATTTAAGGTTGCAATTTTTGCTGCAACTTCATCAACAATTTTATTCTTATCATCGCGTAAAACATCCTGTGCTTCTTGAATTTGTACCACTGAAATCGCATTACTTTTTTCATTCGCATGGGTAAAGCTGTTGTCTCGAGGGTTATCGATGAACATATCTTTGGTTAAATTACCCTTTAGGAATGAGTTGGTAAAATCACGATTGAATACTTTATACAAAGCAGAGTCATCAGCTAATAATTTACCGGTATCAATAAATTTATTAATTTGTTGGCGCCAGCTATCAACAACAGTATGAACATATTGAGCCCCTTTTATACGCCCTTCGATTTTTAATGAGTCGACACCCGCTTCAACTAAATCGGGTAGGTCAAACCAAGCTGAATTATCTTTTAAATTGAGTGGGTATTTATTACCTGCATTGGTTTCTTCATATTCATCACGACAAGCTTGGCTACAACGACCACGGTTACCTGAATTACCGACACTAACCGAGCTTGAATAACATTGCCCAGAAAAGGCAATACACAAGGCGCCGTGAACAAACACTTCAGTTAATACATCATGGTCATGTGCTAATGCAGTCAGTAACTTTATTTCTGTTAAATTAAGTTCTCTTGATAAATTGGCACGTGTCGCTCCAATTTTTGATAGGAATAATATCTGTCCTTCATTATGCGTTGTTAACTGTGTTGATGCATGAATGTGCAAGCTTGGGAAGTATTTTTTGACCAGGTTAAATAAACCTAAATCCTGCACAATAATGCCATCAATCCCGGTGTTTACTAATTGATTTAATAATTTTGTTAGCGCCGGAATTTCATGTTCCAATATAACGATATTCAGTGTTAAAAAGACTTCACATTGATACTCGTGGGCAAGCTTGATAATACCGACTAGGTCATCAAAAGACAGATTGGCAGCACGATTACGAGCATTAAAAATATCTAAGCCACAATAAATTGCGTTAGCCCCAGCAATTATTGCCGCTTTAATTGCGTCAACATCGCCGCCAGGGGCTAATAATTCGATTTTTCTACTCATAATACTCACCATCTTATTGAAATCATTTTTATTTGAGGCGCGAGTTTACTCTGATCCAGCCTGTTTTACTATGTTATCTCGTTGTTAGCTTAGCTTGCTTTATCTAAAGCTTCTCTTTATAAAAGTGATTAACCAGATCGTTAATCAGTGTTTATTCAGGCTAATAAAGCATAAACTAGATTGATTATTTAAATGTGTTAACAAAAAGTACGCTGTTAGCGTTTTATTTTTCTTTAATAGAGGTAATAAATATGATCGAAGTAGGCCAAAAGATTCCTGAAGTAACATTAAGCCAATTAACAGCTGACGGTATGCTTACACATGATGTAACAACCCTTTTTGCAGGTAAAAAAGTTGTTTTATTTGCTGTACCAGGAGCATTTACACCAACGTGTTCTGAAGCGCACTTACCAGGATATGTGGTACTGGCAGATAAATTAAAAGAAAAAGACGTGGACTTAATTGCTTGTGTTGCCGTTAATGATGCTTTTGTTATGAAAGCGTGGGGCGAAGTACATAACGCCTCTGAATTGTTAATGTTAGGTGATGGTGATGCAAGTTTTACACAAGCATTAGGGTTAGATAAAGATACTGCTGGCTTTGGTGGCGTTCGCTCACAGCGTTACGCAATGATTATTGAAGACGGCGTGGTAACAACATTAAATGTTGAAGAAGCTGGTGAATTTGAAGCAAGTAAGGCCGAAACAATCTTAGCCGCTCTATAAGTACTGAGATCATGCTGTTCGAGTAGATGTGCAGCATGATCGTTATGCAGTCTATTGTTTTAAAGATCGATGTAACTGGTTAAATCAGGGAAGTAACAGATAACTTCAACGCCTTCCATTTTAGCCTGTTCAAATAGAGCGGCATATTTCTTATCTATAAAGTCTGCTGCTTGTACGTTGTTAATACCAGAATGTAATACTGCAAATAATAATACACTGCGATAACCTTGATGTTTCATCTCTATTAACTCTCTAAGATGTTTCTGCCCACGCGTTGTAACGGCATCAGGAAAGAAACCATCTCCCACTTGATAACGTTCATCTAATAAAGTGCAGCTTTTTACTTCTACATAACAGTCAACTTTAGTTGGGTCGCTAAGCAGAAAGTCGATACGGCTATTTTCTTCTCCATATTTTACCTCGGCTTGGCAATCTTGATAACCAAGCAATTCTGGAATGCAACCTTGTTCAATTGCTGCTGCAACCAAAGCGTTCGCTTTAGCGGTGTTAACACAGATTAAGTGATTTTTTGACGTTAGCGTAAATTCCCAAGTGTATTGATATTTTCGCTTTTTATTGTCAGAAGTACTGTAAAAAATACTATCCCCTTGCTCACCACAGCCGGTCATCGCGCCTGTATTCGCACAGTAAATCGTTGTTTCTGTACCATCTTCTAAAATAACATCAGCTAAAAATCGTTTATAGCGTTTGATTAATGTGGCTTTTTTAAGGGGACTTGAAAATATCATATGCTTTTTACAACCTTAATATGTGAGCGCAAAATTTTAACATATTTTTAATAATTTGATGTTTACTATTTACAATTAACTGATAACTATTATCATTAAGTCGCTTGCATCATAAGAAAGGAGTCTAGGATGACTATTCAAATCGAAATCGATAAAGATAAATTAACATACTTGTTCGAGCTGGGAGTTTTATGTGCGGCTGATTTTCGTTGTTTAACTGCTGAATCTAAACAGGAAGTTTCTAAATTATGTTTGACCAGTTGTTCAAAACAATTACGTGCAATACCTTGTTCAATACCTATTTCCCTTTATAAAAGGGCACATTAAGCATTTAAACTTACCATTTTCACTAAGATCACGTAAACTACGCGCTTATTTTTTATGCTCAATGTTAGGTGAATCATGATACGTCTCAACCAAGTTAAATTACCGCTGGATCACAATCAAGATGCGTTACAGCAGTTTGTATTAACAAAGCTCAATATTAGCGAGCAGCAGTTGGTTAATATTCATGTTTTTAAGCGTGGTTACGATGCACGTAAAAAGAATCATATTACCTTAATTTACACATTAGATATTACGTTAGTTGACGTTGATGAAGCTAAGCTTTTAACTGCTTTCGAAAAAGATACTAATGTGCGTATTTCTCCTGATACAGATTACCAATACGTTGCCTCGGCACCTGCAAATTTACAAGAGCGCCCAATTGTTATCGGCATGGGACCTTGTGGTTTATTTGTGGCTTTGATGTTAGCGCAAATGGGCTTTAAACCAATCGTCCTAGAACGCGGTAAATCGGTGCATGAGCGTGCCAAAGATACTTTCCGTTTTTGGCGTACCAGCGAATTAAATACTGAGTCAAATGTGCAGTTTGGTGAAGGTGGTGCAGGTACATTCTCCGATGGTAAGTTATACAGCCAAGTTAAAGATCCTGGTTTTAAAGGGTTAAAAGTTAAACAAGAGTTTGTTGCAGCGGGCGCGCCAGCTGAAATTATTTACGTGAGTAAACCACATATCGGTACTTATAAATTAGTGACCATGGTTGAAAAGATGCGTCGTAAAATAATCGAACTCGGTGGTGAAATTCGCTTTGAAACGCGTGTTGAAGAGATCAATATGGAAGCGCAGGGCGAAGATAAGCAAGTAACAGGCGTAACTTTGCATAATGGCGAAGTGATTAACTCTCGTTATGTTGTTGCTGCAGTAGGGCATAGTGCCCGTGATACTTTCCAAATGTTGCACGATAAAGGTGTGTATATGGAAGCTCAATCATTCTCTATTGGATTCCGAATTGAGCATAAACAAGAGATGATCGACCAAGCGCGTTTTGGTATTAATGCCGGTCATCCTATTCTTGGTGCAGCTGATTATAAATTAGTACATCATTGTAAAAATGGCCGTAGTGTATACAGTTTCTGTATGTGTCCTGGTGGCGTAGTAGTGGCTGCAACCTCTGAAGAACATGCCGTCGTGACTAATGGTATGAGTCAATATTCACGTAGTGAACGTAATGCAAACAGTGCGATTGTTGTTGGCATCTCTCCTGAAGATTTCAATAATGATCCATTACAAGGTGTTGCTTTACAGCGTAAATTAGAGCGTCATGCTTATGTGATGGGAGGCAGTAATTATGATGCACCTGCGCAGATGGTTGGTGACTTCTTAGCTGCTGGCAAGGGAAAACCTTTTGAAAATGTAGAGCCTTCATACAAACCTAATGTGAAAATGACCGACCTGAGTGAGGCTTTACCTCAGTTTGCGATTGATGCTATTCGTGAAGCATTACCTGCTTTTGCTAAGAAGATTCGTGGCTTCGACAGTAAAGATGCGATGCTAACAGGGGTGGAAACTCGTACATCATCTCCTGTACAAATTAAGCGTGGTGCTGATCTCCAAAGCTTAAACACAAAAGGTTTATACCCAGGCGGTGAAGGTGCTGGTTATGCTGGTGGTATCTTATCTGCAGGTATTGACGGTATTAAAATTGCTGAAGCAGTTGCACTGAAAATGTTATCGGATATTGCTGAATAAATATCATGTTAATGAGTAGCGACAGATTTGCTACTCATTAACACTTATTTCTCCTTTGTTGTTTTTAATCTCTTCCGTACATTTTTACTTCCTTTCTAAAAACCTGTATACCTAATAACCTTTATTTATTACTTTGCTCATAAATATGATTTAGTAACTGTTGAATTAAGGAACTCCAATGAAAATTGTTTTATTAGATGCACTCACCTTAGGTGATAGTGATTTATCAGTATTTGATAGATTAGGCGAGTTAACGGTTTATCAAACAACCGCTGTAGAGGAAACCGCTACAAGATTAGTAGGCCAAGAGGTGATAATTACTAACAAAGTAGTGATCACAGCTCAACATATGGCTGATAACCCACAATTGAAACTTATCTGTATCTCTGCGACAGGGACCAATAATGTTGATTTAGAAGTGGCAAAAAAAGCAGGTATTGAAGTTAAAAATGTGTCTGGTTACTCTACTGAAAGTGTTAGTCAGGCGACTTTTTCTTTGCTGTTTCAACTTTTGCATCAAAGTCGTTACTATGACCAATACATTGCCGATAAAAAGTGGTGTGAAAGCCCTGTATTTACCCATATAGAGCGCCCTTTCTTTGAGTTAAAAGGAAAGCGTTGGGGAATAGTTGCGATGGGGGAGATTGGACAACGCGTTGCTCAATTAGCAAGTGCTTTTGGTTGTGAGGTTTGTTATTACTCAACATCAGGAAAGAATCATCAGCAAAGTATTCCACAGGTTGATTTGCCTACACTATTGAGTGAATGTGATGTTATTTCTATCCATGCTCCACTTAATGCTCAGACGGAAAATTTAATTGCTGCTGAGCAACTAAAACAATTAAAACCCGGCGCGATTATATTGAATTTAGGTCGTGGTGGAATTATTGATGAAAGTGCAATGGCAGTCGCTTTAGATACGCAAGATATCTATCATGGAACGGATGTATTAGCAGTAGAGCCAATGCAGCAAAATCATCCTTACCTTTCTGTAAAAGCTGATCACCGTTTAGTAGTGACGCCACATACAGCTTGGGCAAGTAATGAAGCTCGAGTTTGTTTACTAGAAAAAGTAGTGGATAATATCAAGACGTTTATTGAAGAGTAAAGTGCGCTGTAACAGGGTTTTTATTGTTGAAATCTAGATAATGAAAGCCGTGTACCCTCTACTGAAGGCAACACGGCTTAAATTGAATGTGTATTTTTAGCCTGGGAAGAAGATCAGTTTAGCTAAAAATAATACTGCTAAGAACCACACGCTGGCACTAAGCTCACTTGCTTTACCGCTGGCTACTTTAATCACTGCATAAGCAATAAAACCAATAGTGATACCGTTAGCAATAGAAAAGGTAAGTGGCATCATTAATGCGACTATCACCACAGGGGCTGCCTCTGTAATATCTTCCCAGTCGATCGTTTGCAAGCCACCAACCATTAAAATAGCAACATATAATAATGCACCTGATGTAGCGTAAGCGGGAATCATACCTGCTAAAGGAGCAAAAAATAATGCAAATAGAAATAAGATACCTACCACTACCGCAGTTAAACCTGTACGGCCACCTTCAGAGACACCTGCAACACTTTCAATGTAACTAGTGGTTGTTGATGTACCTAATACCGAACCGGCCATTGATGCGCCACTATCGGCTAATAAAGCTCTATTCAAACGAGGTAAATTTCCGTCTTTATCTAATAACTTTGCCTTATCTGCGACTGCGATTAAAGTCCCTGACGTATCGAATAAATCTACGAATAAGAAAGCAAATACAATACTAATCATGCCGACATTAAATGCACCAGCGATATCCATTTGCATAAAAGTAGGCGCAATGCTTGGCGGCATAGAGATAAGACCTGAATATTCTACATCACCCATTAATAACCCAAGTAATGTCACGGCTAAAATAGCAATTAATACGCCGCCTTTAATACGAAAATGTGCTAATGCAATGGTAATAATAAAAGCAACACTAGCTAGCACAGCTGGTAATGTTGTCATATCACCTAATGCAACTAAAGTGGCTGGATTAGCAATAATAATTCCTGAGTTTTTTAGCGCAATTAATGCTAAAAATAAGCCGATACCAGCTGCAATTCCTTTACGCATTGGTAATGGAATAGAGTTAATGATCCATTCACGTATTTTGAATAGACTTAATAATGTAAAACAAACACCCGATAAGAATACCGCTCCTAATGCAACCTGCCAGCTATAACCCATATGCAAAACAACAACATACGAGAAAAATGCATTCAAGCCCATGCCAGGGGCAAGGGCCACAGGGTAGTTGGCATATAAGCCCATGATAAAACAACCAACAGCTGCTGCTAAACATGTTGCGACAAATACTGCGCCGGGATCCATGCCTGTTGCTTTTAACATAGCAGGGTTAACAAAAATGATATAAGCCATGGTTAAAAAAGTGGTGATACCAGCAATTATTTCTGTTTTTACAGTGCTGTTGTTTTCACTTAGTTTGAATAATTTTTCTAGCATAATTTTTCCATTATTAGCAGTAAGGGTCTATTCCATCCGACCCATCAGGTAAGGACTAAAGGGTGATCAATGTCTCAATTATACCTATCGCTATTAAAGATGGAAAGCAACAGAATGCGCTCATTACAATGAATTTATAGGTAATTGATTTTAAATATTTTTTAATGCTTAGCTTAGCAAGGAGACGTTTTGCGGAGTTGTAGACTATTACAGATATAAAAAAACTGGCCGAAACCAGTTTTTGAATAATCAGTGTCGCCTATATTGTTTATTATTTAACGGCTTTACTATTAACCGTTGAATCGACTCTAATACCTTGTTCAGTGATATCTAAACCGCCTTTCATACGCATATCGTAATCTTTTAGATTTTGAATTTCGGCAGGTAAAAACTCATCAGACTTCTCAATTTCACCTAAAATAGGTGCTAATAATTTTGGAAGATCTAAGGCAATCTGTGCCACACCATTAGATGAAAGTTTTTCAGTTGATAAAGCGTTTGCTACTTTAGTTGCTTTCTCACCATTATAGATAACAAAATGGTTTCCTTTGATTGCCACCTGAGGGTCAATATTTAGTTCTGGTGGTATTGGCATAATTGATTTTAATGCAACAGCGGGACCATCAACAACTAAATCTAAAGCTGGGATAGGTGCTAACATTTTCAATGAATCAAATAATGCTTTTGGCGAATCGGCATGAATAGAAAATAATCCATCAAGTGAGTTTAACTGAGGTGTCGTTGAACTTAAATCGCTAAGGTCATAATCATAAATAGCACCACTAATCCCTTTTAAGCCAGAAGCCATGTTTGCTCCTATGCCTACCATTGCCAGTTGTTGTCCTGCTTGTGTTATGTCTGACTGCATTTTCTGCAATTCTGCACACTGATAACTTGGCGTGCTTAAATCTGAGAAAATATTGGTTAATGAACTTGATAATTTACTAACATCAAAACCATATGCAAAAGAGGCAATCTTATCATCATAACCTTGGGTATATTCAGGAATAAAGCCACGAAGTGCATTAAGCGAATTTAAGATAACTTGGTTTTTACTTTCAATAATCGCTGAGAAACCAACTGTTGCTTGGTCTTTGTCAATATCGAGTTGTGTGTAACCAAATGCAGTACGCGGCCAGTTTTGCGCTATAGAGTTAAACTCCTGTTGGCAAATTGTGCTTTGAATAGCTGTTAACGGGTTTCTACTTTCATTTTTAAGAAGTTCTGTTAATTGTTTAGCAATAAGGTTGCCGTCAGTTGTAGTTAAACCTTTAACAATTTCCACATGATTAACAAAACCAATACTTGATTCAGAAAGGTTATGTTGTTTTGCTATTTCTGTAATAGTACCTGTGTCTGCCAGTGATTTTTCAGGTTTTTGTTGTTCCAGTGCCATCGCCAGTGCTTGGTCTGTGAAAATGTCTGATTTTAAGGTGAAGGTGAATAGACCATTTGCTTGTGAAATGATTAACTCAACTTTCATTTGGTCATCGTCCTCAGTTAACTGGTAGCTACGATAAGGCTGCTCGTTTAATTTCCCATCAGTATGTGTGAAGCCAGTTTCTTGCTCACTTTTATCGAGTAAATCCCAAAATACTTGTGGATCAGCGACTTCTATTTTAACCACGGGTAATAAGCCAATAGTATAAGCATAAGCTCTAACTTGATCTGCTAAGCCAAAGTTAGTTGCTAATAGAGAAGGGGTCTTTACTGCTTCTTGGTATGCATCAATGATATTTTGTGTGAAGTTAATGCCAGCGCTTTCATAGCCAAAAGCTTCAGAGAGTTTAATTTCTTGAGTATTATCTAAAGACGGGAATGAAGTTAAGTAATCTTTAAGTGGAAACGGTGCTAATTGTCCTGAGAAAATAGGCGTATCGGCTGGAACATAATTCAGTACATTATAAGCAGGTTGCTGTTCTTTTTGTTGATAAAGGTAAGCAGCCGCACCAACGGCAACAACAGCAATAGGTATTAATAATTTTTTCACGTATTAAGCTCCAGTAATTTATAAGTTAAATGGGGATTTATTTTTTAATAAAATATTAGTCAATTAGTTTATCAGAATGTTCAGCTTAAATTTATTTGATTTAATACTCAAATACCTAAAAAGATCCAGAAAGGATCATTTTGATTGAGGATAACGCAAATCTTTTAAATTAAAACCAAGCTGAATGTCCTTTTTTAATGAGACTAACTGCTTGGCTAATGTCACTTCTTGATGTTGGGTTTGCACTTTTAAAAGGCGTTTATCAGTGGTGGGTTGATCGTTAGTTGCAAGCATATTATTTAAACTTTGATATTCTTTTAAAAGGGTTAGCGCTCCTTTTTCTCCCACGCCTTCCACGCCTTTGATAGCACTACTGCTTATCCCTGTAATTGCCCAGTAATCAATGAGTTGATTTATCTTAATTCCCCATCGTTGCTCTATAAAGTAGCTATCTAAATGTTGAGACTGAAAGTAATCATAAATACTGGTGTATGCATTTAATAATTGATAAAAGCCTTTATCTGTTGAGACAATGATACAACGTTGTTGATATTCTGTGACTTTATCAGCGAGTGTCGCAATCAGGTCATCGGCTTCATCTTGCTCTGTAATAAGCGATTCAATACCCATTTCATAAAAGGCATCTTGTATCTTTGGTAAATAATCTTTTAAGGCAGTCGGTATTGGTTTTCTACCTTGTTTGTATTCACTAAAAAGTGCATGACGCCAACTTTTCTGATGGCTATCAAATACACAAATGACATGTGTTGGCTGATGAACACGCAACATTTTTTGTAAGGCATTACAGGCCGTATTGCTTGTGGCACTTAAAGCAAAGTCTATGTTTTTATTTTGTTTTTCTTGAACTGCATAGATGCGACGTATTAAATTCATCGCATCAATTATTAATAAACAAGCACTCATATTATATTTTTATCTTATAGCAAGGAATGTATTCACTACCGGGTAACTTCATTCTGCCTTGTTTTATAAAGCTTTTTAGAAGTTTATCAACACGTTCCATCAGTGCTTTCTCTCCGGTTAATAGAAAAGGACCATTTTCTTCAATCGATTTAATACCTTCATCCTTTACATTACCACCGACTATTCCGGAAAAAACACGTCGTAAATTCGAGGCAAGTTGGTCTTTAGGTTGATCATGGTGTAATACTAAATTCGCCATATTGTCATGATTAGGTATAAATGTCTCTTGAAACTCTGGTGCAATCTTCAATGTCCAATTAAATGAATAAGCATCACCAATTGCTTTGCGATACTCTTTAACGCGTTTCATCGATTTCTTTACTAATTTTGCTACGCTAGGCGCATCATCAATAATAATATGGTAGTGCTCTCTGGCTTCAATGCCCAGTGTATTAACAATAAAATCATCAATTGCTTCGAAATAGTCAGCACTACTTTTTGGCCCAGTTAAAATAATAGGGAGAGGTTGGCGTTTATTTTCAGGATGCATCATGATCCCAAGGATGTATAACAGTTCCTCTGCCGTGCCAGGCCCGCCTGGAAAAATAACAATACTGTGTGTAAAGCGCACAAAAGCTTCTAAGCGTTTTTCAATGTCAGGCAATATAACCAATTCATTGACAATCGGGTTTGGCGGCTCAGCGGCAATGATACCGGGCTCTGTTAATCCAACATAACGTCGATTCGCAACTCGCTGTTTAGCATGCCCGACAGCAGCCCCTTTCATAGGGCCCTCCATTGCACCTGGACCACAGCCAGTGCAAATATTAAGTTCTCTTAAGCCAAGTTGATTACCTACTTCACGTGTATACCTAAATTCAATATCACTAATTGAATGTCCGCCCCAACAAACCACCATATTAGGTTCAGCGCCTGCCTTTAAAACATTGGCATTACGTAGTATTGAAAAAACTAAGCTGGTGGTTTGTTCGCTATTAAACTGATTTGCAGTAGGTGGTTGAAGCTGTGTATTAACATATAACAAATCTCGTAAAACAGAGAATAGGTGATCTTGCATGCCTTTAATTAATTCACCGTCGATATAAGCATCTTCAGGCGGGTTTAATAACTCTAAGATCACGCCTCGCTCTTGATGCAACACATTAATTTCAAAGTCTTTGTGGCTCTCTAGGATCTCTTTACTGTTGTCCGTATGACTGCCAGATTTTAAAACAGCTAAAGAGCATTGTCTGAATAATTGATATATCTCACAGGAAGCGCTGTATTTTAATTGATTAACTTCTAATTGGGAAAGCAGTGCCATGCTTCCAACGGGACTGATATGTGAAATCATAATGTCTCCTTTTTTCTGTTATAAATTAACAGAGTGGATTGCAGATAGCATTTATTATTGAATATCCAAGTATGTCATTTTTCATAATTATAATATCACTCTCACTTTGCTCGACCCCTTTTAATGTGTAGAGCTATATTTAGTTGTGATAGTGATTTTGTTGAACGAAACAAGAAAGCACTGAATAAAACTTGTTAGATTACTGTCGTTTTAAAATAGGCCAGTTTATGGTCGTTGTTGGATGGCTAGACTTGATCTTAACGATACCTTTATCAATCCCCGTTTGCCCTAATGTCCATAAATCACCATCAAAAAAGGCTGGCTGTATTTTTTCAATAGCATAAAGCTCTAGCCAGCTGCTTTGTTGTGTTTTTTCTTGGATCTGGCAAGCACCGTATAATGCTAAACTAGTTAAATTGAGCATGCGCTCAGGTGCAATCGCACGAGACACATTATTTAAAAATGGAAAGGCAACGATACCGCTAGCGATTTGAGATTGCAGTTTATATTTATGAGTGAATTTTTTGAAAAAGCATTCAATATCTAATGCGAATCGTTCGGCTTCACCTCTATCTGCTTGTTCTGAAATAAATAATAGTTGATTATCTCTTACTTGAATAACTTGTGTGTCATCAGCGCAATATTCACGTAACTCATTACCTAAAGCAATTTCTATGGTTTCTGAGTTAAATAGGCCTTTATTGGCGTTTAAGTTATTTAAAAAAGGTAAATAAACGAGTGCATAAAATAGAGGTTTGCCTTGGTATTGGTATTCATAGTTTTGCACTTGTAGCTGGTGCGACGGTAATTTAGTGCGAGGATTAAATTGTAATTTCTGCGATGCTAAATATTCAGACTCTTTTAATTCTCGAGTGCGTCTAACGAACAGCGTGATCACCACTATGCTCAGTAATAATAAAATAAGCACAAAATAAGTAATATTCTCAAATCGATTATTTTTTAATAATAACTGGTTGTTTTTTGTTTCTAGCTGGATCTGTTGTTGAGTTTGCTCAATGAGTTGGAATTGCTCATTAATTTTTAATTGTTGTAATTTAAATAACTTTTCTTTGATGGCGTTTTGTAGGGTATGAAAGTTTTTAAAATAAAAATTGGCTTGTTGATGATCGCCAGCTAATTCATAACTGAGCGCGAGCATTTCAAAGGCTTTAACACGTAATTCAGGAAGATCTCCTTTTGCTAAGGCTAAGACTCTTTCTAATTGTAAAATAGCTAACCCGGTATTTTTATTACGGATGTTAAGTTGAGCAAGTAACAAAACACTTTCTGTTTGTTGTTCTATTCTGTTTAATTTTTTAAAGAGATTACGTGCATTTTGTAGATATTTTTGTGCTAATACTGCATTTTTTTCAATATCATTTGGCATTGATGCATAGGTACGACCTAATTCCAAATATGTATAAGCGAGTAATTTTTTATTTTTCTTTTCTATCAATTCAATCGCATTAAAAAGATAAATAGTCGCTTGATTAAATTCATTGTTTTGACGTTTTAATACAGCAAATCGGATTAAACTGTCTGCTTGTTCTACGTAATTCTCGGTCTTTAATAATACTTCTACGCGTTGACTGGCAAAACTAATGGCATGTGTATATCGATGATTTTCTTGGTATAAATTCGCAAGGCTTTTTTTGACTAGGCTACTCAGTTTAATCAACTTAGCGCTATCAGCTAAATTATTAGCGGTTTGAAAGTGTCCTATCGCTAATTGTTGTTGATTAATTTGATAATAGTAGTGGCCATAATAATAAGCTAACCAGGCAAAAAGTTTAGTGTTGGTTGTATTTTTTAAATTATTTTTAACAATACCTAAAGATTTATTGGCTAATTGATATTGATGAGTTTCTAACGCCAGTTTGGTGATTGATAAATTTAAAAGGTCGCCCATGTGCTGGAAGTTAAATTGTTTATCTTGCTCAATGGTGACTAAAGCGTCTTGCATCATCTTGATAAGTGTTTGATTGTTTAATGCAGGTCGCTCTGAACTAGGGATAGAACCAGCAATCAGATTCAGTGATCGCATACGGTCTATTGCTGTATTGGGTGTTTTTAATAGTGGCATTAATATAGATAATGCTTTTTCGTAATTTTCTACTTCAATATAACAAGATGCGAGCAGCTGTAACGGGGCTTGGTTTTGTGTTCTATTTACTGGAACAAATGCCTTACTTGAGCTCATTCTTTGTGGTCCAGTTGCAGTTGGCAGTGCTGCTACTTTATCAACAAAGGCGGTAACGTCTTTAATACACGTGAGCGGTTTTGTTTGGCGGTTTTCATAGCTGTCCATGATTGATGCCGGAACAAGGCTACTAGGTAGCTCGATAGCGACCACATGCTGATGAGCAATCAACAGAAAGCTTGTTAAAAGTGTTCTAGGAAAAAAACTCATCGCTACTGAAAACCTTATCAAAAATGCTATAAATATATTTCTATAATAACAACATTTATTATTATTGTCGTAGCAAACGCAGATTATCAGGTGTATTGGTAACATTAGTACTACGATAAGGATTAATATCTAAACCTCCACGGCGTGTATACCTTGCATAAACCGTTAACTCTGTGAGTGAGGCATGTGCCATTAAATCACAAAAAATACGCTCAACACACTGCTCATGGAACTCATTATGTTGGCGGAAAGAGATTAAGTATTTTAATAGCTTCTCATGATCTAGGCGTTTACCGGTATAACTAATTTCAATACTTGCCCAGTCAGGTTGACTAGTAATTAAACAATTTGATTTTAATAAATGTGAGTACACACTTTCGCTAATATTCTCACCACCACTTATTCCATCTAAAAATGATGTAGTGAGTGTGTATTCGCTTACATCAATATCTTGAAGATCTAAGTTAGTCCCTGAAAATGTTGTTAGCTGATCTGTTACATTATCTAAATTAGCGTTTAAGCTAACAGCAACAGGTTTATTCGCGCAACGCGAAAGGTCTTCTATTAATACTTTTTGCACAGCCTCTACGCTATCAAAGTGGCTTTGATTAAAACTATTTAAATATAGCTTAAAAGACTTTGATTCAATTAAAAATTCACTGTCAAAAGGGACTTCAACCACGCCTGTAGCGACCATCGGTTTACCTTTAAAGTTTAACCATGAAAGCTCGTAAATATTCCAAAGATCAGTACCGTGAAAAGGCAGTGAATCTGCATTTAATCCTAAATCATTTCGATTCAGGCTACGAGGCACACTTTGTAATAAACTATTATCATAATGGCATTTGTATTCGGTGACTTTCCCAAGTGATAAGTTATTAAGCGTTTCATCTTGGTTATATAAAGGTGAGTTAGGCATTGAAGTTCTCTTTTTATAGGTATGGTTAATCATAAATACAAGACATAACAGCTTGAATCATTACAATGGTCTGTATTGTAACTAAAAAGAAGAATTATTCGAACTATGAATACACAAATCCAAGAACAACTCAGTGCGTTATATCAGCGCCATCAAGCATTATGGGAAACCACGTTTAATACTTTACCTGAAACCGAGTTTGATAATGAGTGGCTTTCTCCTTGTCAAGTGGGTGAAGCATGTGATGGTATGATTAATTGGCAACCTGTTCCTCGACAAGAAAAAGTAGACTTTAGCAATATTGAAAGTGCATTGGAGGTGACGTTACATCCTAGTATTGAAGCGCTCTTTTGTGGTTTTTATAGTGATCATATTGCCTGTGAGTATGAAGGGCATCCTATTGAGTTAATTCAAATTTGGAACGAGCAGGACTTTTCGCTTTTCCAAGAAAATATGATTGCACACTTTATGATGCAAAAACGCCTGAAAAAACCGGCTTCAATGTTTATTGCGAGTTGTAGCGATGAGATGCAAATCATTTCTATTTTAAATGAAACGGGTCAAGTGCAGCTAGAAACATTAGGTAAAAAACAAGAAGCTATTTTAGCTGAATCATTAACTGATTTTTTAAGTCGATTAACACCGGTTATTAAAGACCAGTAATTAAACATTAAATAAATAGCGATAGCAGTAAAGAGTACGATAAACTAGGCTTCTTTTAATTTTTAATAAAGTCTACCATTATGTTTCAAAAAGCTTTTTTATCTATACCTATTAGTTTACGTTTTATGTTGATGTCTGCACTTGCTTTTTCTCTTATGACAGCATGTGTGAAGTTAGTTAGCACTTACAATATTCCTGTTTTTGAGATCGTCGCTGCACGTGCGCTTGTGTCATTAGCGATTAGTTATGCAGATATTAAACGTAAAAAAATACCAGTATGGGGGAATAATAAAAAGTTATTAATTGCCCGTGGTACAGTCGGCACGCTTGCTTTGATTTGTGTTTACTACGCAGTAACCACTATGCCCTTGGCTGAAGCAACATTATTACAATATTTTTATCCTGTTTTTACTGCAATATTGGCGTTTATTTTTCTGAAAGAAAGAATTCAACGTTCAACTTTAGTTTGTATTCTATTATGTTTATTAGGCCTTTTAGCGATGGTAAAGCCTAATTTATCATTACATGATGGCGTCGTATTACCTTGGTTTAGTGTCTTTGTTGCCTTATTAGGTGCCTTAGGTAGCGGTACTGCTTACGTTATCGTTAAACGCCTAAGTAAGTGTGAAGATAGCTCAGTTATCATCTTCTATTTCCCTTTAGTTGCCTTACCCTTATCTCTTTTATTATTAGGTAATGACTTTGTTATGCCGAATGTTGAAGCGCTCATTTTAATGTTATTTGTAGGTATCTTTACGCAAATTGGCCAGGTGGGATTAACCAAAGCGATGCAGACGGAAGTCGCTGCAAAGGTAAGTGCCTTTTCATATGTACAAGTCGTTTTTTCAGCTTTACTGGGGATCTGGGTATTTAATGAAGTCCCTTCAGTATGGACTTTAATAGGTGGTGGGTTAATTATTTTAGGTGCATTAATTAATGTGCTTTTCAAATCTAAACCACAATAAACGATATGGTTAGAGGCAGTGAATACAATCAAAGTGCTTTCATATAATTGTTATTTTGATGGGTAAATCACTGCTGTTAATTTGTGTATATAAACCAGTAATGTAATATATTTTTTGATATCAATTGGATTTTAATAGCATTTTATAGGGCTATACATTCATAACATGATGTTTTAAAGAATACACAATATAGAAAATATTTTGCTCCTAGTTGCTAAGAACCATCGTTTACTAAACAGTGAATTAACGGTATTTACGTTGAACTTTCTGCTGACGACTTGCCTATTGATAGAGATTATTAACGATCCTATGAGCTGCCAACTAATTTAATGAGAATGTTTGAATGAAAATACCTAAAAGAATCCAGCCGTTAGTTGATGATGGTATTGTTGATGATGTACTGCGTCAATTAATGAGTGGCAAAGAAGCCACTGTATATGTTGTACAATGTGGTAGTGAAGTACGCTGTGCTAAAGTTTATAAAGAAGCGAGTAAGCGTAGTTTTAAAAATGCTGTTTTATACAATGAAGGGCGTAAAGTACGTAATGGCCGAAATGCAAGAGCAATGCAAAAGGGCTCAAAATTTGGTCGTGAACAGCAAGAAGAAATTTGGCAGAGTACAGAGGTTGATGCTTTATATAAGTTTGCAGACGCAGGTATTCGCGTGCCAACCCCGTATGGTTGTTTTGGCGGGGTGCTGATTATGGAACTTATTACTGATGCAGAGGGGTATGCGGCACCGCGACTAAATGATGTATCCATGTCGGAACAAGAGGCATTAAAAGATCATGCCCAGATGATGGATTACATTGTGAAAATGTTAAGCCTAGGGATTATTCACGGAGATTTGTCTGAGTTTAATGTTTTGGTTGATGAGCAAGGGCCTGTGATTATTGATTTACCGCAAGCAGTTGATGCCGCTGGTAACAACAATGCTAAAAAAATGTTTTTACGTGATGTGAATAATATGAAACAGTATTACGCTCAATTTGCACCTAGCCTGTCTACGACTCGCTACGGTGATGAAATTTGGGCTATTTTTGAAAGCGGTAACTTAACACCTAAAACAAAACTAACGGGTAATTTTGTTGATTCAGAGATCAATGCCGATGTTGATACTGTGTTAGATGAAATTAACGCCGCTCGTGAAGAAGAGTTAGCGCGATTAGCACGTATCGATAATGCCGATTAAGTTAGCGGTGTGTTTACCATGATATTTTAATAACGCGCTTAATTTTTGACAACGGATAATATGATGATTTCAAATATTAAACATTTTCTAAATAAATTTATTGCCGATGATAGCCCGACATTTGATAGTACATTTGCAACGGTTTGTTTGTTATGTCAAGTTGGACTTGCTGATCAAAAGTGTACACCTGAAGAAGAAAGTGCAATTGTCAGAAGTTTATCTAAGCTGGTTAATATTGATAAAGCAAACGCTAATGAGTTATTAAAAATAGGCATGAACGCAGCAAAAGAGAGCAATTCTGTCTTCGATTTTACTTCGCAACTTGTCGAGTTAGATGCACAAAGTCGAACTGCCTTAATTGAAGCAATGTGGCGAGTTGCTTATGCCGATGGTTATCTTGATGAGATGGAAGAAGCATTGATTCGTAAAGTGGCTAACCTTATTTATGTTAACCATAGTGATTTTATTCGCACCAAGTTACTAGTACAGCCTGCCTAGTTAAGCTTTTAATTCACAGTCTCTTTTTAATAAAAGATCTATTTGTATATCACCACCCATATCAAAGTTGTGTTGGCTAAACTGTATAAAGCCCATTTTTTTATAAAATGCTAATGCTGAATAATTATGTTCCCATACACCAAGCCAAAGATATTGCTTTTGTTGTTGCTTGGCTCTTTCAATTGCAAAAGCGATCATTTCTCTGCCTAAACCTTTACCTATTGCACTATTGAGGATATAAATTTTTTCTACCTCAAGTGCGTCAGGATCAAAAATGTCTGTCTGTGCAGCACCGATATTTAGCTTTAAAAAGCCAGCGGGTATATTTTGCTGTTTATCATTATCACTTGAATAGATGAAATAAAACTCACTTTCATCATTTTGCAATTGCGACGAGAGTAATGGCAGGTTCAATGATGCTTGGTAATACTTTTGTAGTAATGCTTCACTATTAGATTCTGCAAAGGTTTCTTGATAAGTTTGAATCGCTAAGTCTTGTAATAATTGTACTTGCTCTAAGGTACATTTCTGCAGTTTATTAGCTGTTATAGATTGCATTAACTTTTCCTTTTCAATTATTAAGCAGAATATTAAACAGGTTTAATATACCATTATGCAACTTAAATAATCGTAATCATTCACCTTGATATGAGAGAGCAATATGCAGCTTATTTTTGATGGCCCAGCGTCAGGACCTTTATTTGTTTTTTCCCATGGGGCTGGTGCGCCTTTAAACTCGGAGTTTATGCAGCAGGTAACGGAAGGGCTAGTGGGCAAAGGCATACGTGTTGTTCGTTTTAATTATGCTTATATGCAACAACGAGTCGATACAGGAAGTCGCCGACCACCAGAGCGAGCGCCAGCTTTAATTAAACAATTTTTAGAGGTGGTCACTTCTCTTGACCAGCCGATGGTGATTGGTGGGAAATCGATGGGAGGAAGAATGGCGACTTTATTAGAAAGTGAAACCTCTCCTGAACTTGTATCTAATGTAAAAGGAATTGCCTGCTTGGGTTATCCTTTTCATCCGCAAGGAAAACCTGAAAAATTACGTACTGAGCATTTACCACTTATTGAGAAACCTGTTGCTATTATTCAAGGGACGCGTGATAAGTTAGGTAATAAAGAAGAGGTTGAGCAGTACGCGTTACCTAGTCATTTCCAATATTGTTGGTTAGAGGATGGTGATCATGATTTAAAACCAAGAATAAAAAGCGGATTTACTCATCAACAGCATATTCAGTCTTGCATTAATTACTTAGCGGACTATATTATTACCTGCTTAAAATAGACTGACACAAACATTATTTCGATTTTTCAATAACAATGATATTTTAAATAAACTCTATAATATGATTTTTTTATAAAAGAAATCTGGATGTATCGTTGATTATTTCTTAGAATCTCTTTCCGGTCGACAAAGATGCAATTATTTTACACACCTTGTCGAAAAGTATTCAGATAAAGAAGGTAGTTACATGTCCATTGATATCAATCCGCTAGCAGTTGCAGAGCGCAATGCTTGTCCAGCAGAGTTTAGTTTCGGTGAAGTATTTGCCGACCATATGTTTACTCAAACTTATGACTTGCAACAAAAATGGTCAAACGCTGAAGTAAAACCTTATCAAATGCTGCAATTGAACCCATCAGCGTCGGTATTACATTATGGGCAAGAAATTTTTGAAGGGTTAAAAGCATATAGAACAAAAGAAGGCGAGATTAATTTATTCCGTCCTCGTGAAAATTTCAAACGTTTTAACCGTTCTGCTGCGCGTATGGTAATGCCAGAGGTTGATGTTGAGTTTCACCTTGAAGCATTGATGGAACTGTTAAAAATAGATAATAAATGGGTACCGGAAAAAGATGGTACATCATTATATATTCGTCCGACTATGATTGCGACAGGTGCAAAATTAGGCCTAGGCGCGAGTGATCAATACCTACACTTTATTATTACTGGCCCTGCTGGCGCTTATTTTAAAGACGGTTTTGCGCCGGTTTCTGTTTATGTTGCTGACAAGTACCGCCGTGCTGTTGTAGGTGGTGTTGGCGAAGCTAAAACAGGTGGTAATTACTCTGCTAGTTTATACATGTCTGAAGATGTTGCGGCAAAAGGTTACTCTCAAGTACTTTGGTTAGATGCAATCCATGGTAAATACATTGAAGAAGTAGGTGCGATGAATATCTGTTTTGTTTACGGTGATCATATTGTGACACCTAAATTAAGCGGCAGTATTTTACCAGGTATTACACGTGACTCTATTTTACAACTTGCACCGACATTAGGGTACACAGTTGCTGAAGAACAACTCGATATTGAAGAGATCCTAGCTGATATTAAGAGTGGCAAAATAACTGAAGCATTTGGTTGTGGTACTGCGGCTGTTATCTCTCCAGTCGGTAAACTGTGCTGGAAAGATGTCGATTATGAAATTAATGGTAATAAAGCCGGTGAAGTTTCTCGTAACTTATATGATGAGTTAACAGGGATTCAATATGGTTTACGCGAAGATAAATTTGGCTGGATAGAAAAAGTAAAATATTAATCTTATCCATTCTTTAAAAAGGCGCTTCTAGCGCCTTTTTTTATCCTTCTTGTTTAGCATAGATATTAGCAACACTGTCACAAATCATTTCTCTTACCCATTTATGACCAGGCTCATCGGTATTGCGTTGATGCCATAATAAAGCATAAGCCATTTCATAAAATTTAAAAGGTAAAGGGACCTCCACTAAGGGATAGAGCTTTTGTGCATGATTTACAAAGCATGAGGGTAAGGTAAAAATTAAGTTACTGTGTGCACACACACTTGCTGCGCCATAAAAGTCAGGTAAGGTGCAAATAATCTTACGCTGTTTATTTTGTTTTTCTAAAAAGTAGTCTATTGCCCATAGATTGTTTCCTTCACAACATGCCTGTAAATGATCAAATCCTAAATAACTCTGTAGATCCCATCGCCCTTGGTCTAATAATGCTAATGCAGGATGGTTTTGATTAACTAAACACGTTTGTTGATCATGGAATAATAAGGTGTGTGCAATACCAGTTGGTAGATTTTGTGTGTTTAAACGTTGATCATCATAAAAGTCAATGCCAGTGATAGCGAAGTCTACTTTTCCTTGTTGTAAATTTTGTAGCGAATTATCTCCCCAGTTAAGAAAGTCTAAATGTAGATTACTCGCTTGTTGAAAGAGAGGGGCAATAAAAGAGGGTAATAATGTCGCGTATGCACTTTCTAACATGCTAATTGAAAAATGCCGATTACTCGTTGCAGGATCAAAGCTTGGAGGCTGGCTTATTTGCGATAGACCTTGTAATAACGTGGCTAAATTTTGTTTTACTTGCAGCGCATGAGTCGTGGGTTTTAAGCCATGTGCTGTGCGCGTAAATAGTGGATCTTGTAAGGTTTCTCTCAAGCGAGATAAGCTTTTACTTAAAGCTGACTGACTAAGGTTTAAGCGAATAGCTGCTCTTGTTACACTTTCTTCTTCTAATAATACTTGCAAAATAACCAGTAAATTTAAATCAGTACGTATGAGTTTATCGAGATCCATAGATATTCCTGTAGAGAAATTCAGATTTGAATTAATATCATTTCTGTTCATATCATAGCTGATTTAAACTGCGCGTGTTATTAATCTATAACTTTTATTTAAAGAGAGTGTTATGAGTCGTAAGCTTTTACCAATTTTAATGATGATGGTGGTGTTAAGTCCATTAGCCATTGATATCTACCTACCATCCATGCCAGAGATGGCGCGCGAGTTTTCTGTATCCGATACACAAGTACAATCAACGTTGGTTTTATTTATTTTTTCAATGGGTATTGGACAAATTTTAATTGGTCCTTTAGCTGACCGATTCGGACGGAGACCGATTGCGTTAGCTGGTATCTGTTTATATATTGCCAGTAGTTTATTTGCAGTAAGCGTGGTGCAATTTGAGTACCTACAATTAGCGCGAGTTTTACAAGGTATTGCAGCCTGCGCGACTTCTATTGTTGTTTTTAGTGCTGTGAGAGATCGTTTCAATGCACAACAAAGTGCTCATTATTATAGTTACTTAAACGGGGTTATTTGTGTTGTACCAGCTTTAGCACCAACATTAGGTGGGTTTCTTGCCTTACATTTTGGCTGGCGATCTACTTTTTTATTCATGGCGATAGTGGCAATACTGGTGTTGTTTGTCGTGGCTTTTAAATTACCTGAAACAAGACCTGAGCATGCTAATAACCACACTGCATTATATCGTTGGGCTCGTTACCAACCTATTTTATCGAATAGCCAATTTGTATTTTATGCATCAACCTGCATGATTGGTATGGCCAGCATTTTAACTTATGTCTCTTATGCACCTAGCTGGATTATAAAACACTTAGAATTGAGTGAATTAACCTTTAGTTATTTATTTGGCTTTAATGCCTTAATTAACATTGCGGCTTGTTTTTTAGCACCCAAAGTTATTAAGAAGATAGGTAATCATCTTACTGTGAGTTATGCATTATGGCTGATGGTTTTATCTGCATTATTACAATTTTTAGTACAGTTACTTACATTAGAAAATTCATTATTAGCAGCCATATTATTTATGTTACCGATGTTATTTTTATGTGTAGGCTTTGCTTTATTACTGGGACCTGCAACATCTATGGCGTTAAGTGCCTTTGGTGAGCGAGCGGGGACTGCCAGTGCTTTATTAGGTTGTATCCAAATGAGTGGAGCGGCATTACTGACTGGCTTATTACAGCAAACGCATTTATTAGCACCGAATGCCAGTATTGTGATGATTGGCGGTGGCAGTATTTTATTAATCATCTTAATGTGGTTACCAAATGTTAAACATTGGCACCAACAATCTGTAACCGAATAAGCGCCAATTTAACGTTCATTTTAGTAGTGCTGTAAACACTAATATATATGTTAAAGCTATTAGCGCAGTCATAAACAGTTTGTTATTGTCTAATCAGGCGAATTAATGTTGAGGTAAAGGTGATGATTGATAATATTTTTGACGATGAACAGACACAACAAAAGATTGATGAAATTGCCAAAAAATCCGGTGTAAGCTCTATTTTAGTGATGAAGTCACATGACAATGAAATGGAAGTTGTCTTAAGTGGCGGTGAGCAAGGGAAAGAGATTTACCATGCTCGTGATAAAGGCAAAAAAAGTACACATTCCGATGGCAAGCACGCGCTATATTGTGAGCGTGTGGTTAATACCAATGAAGTATTAGAAGTTCAAGATGCGGCTCAAGACGCGGATTGGAAAGATAATGAAGATTTAACTGAATTTGGTCTTGGAACATACCTAGGTTTGCCCATTGAAAAAGAAGGGACTGTGGTCGGAACCGTTTGTGCTTTAAATAATCAACCAATCGATTTTGAAGGTGAAGAGTACAGTGTCTTAGATCAATTAAAAAAATTGAAGGGTGAGATTGAAGAGAAAATATAACTTCTTTCTATACGCTCATTAAAGTTAAGCCCAAAAATAAAAAAGCGACTCTTTGAGTCGCTTTTTTAATAATGAGAATATGCAGATTGAGAGCTACTAGCGGCAGCGATTCAATAACGATATTAAAACAGAGTTTTATGACAGTTATATTGCTGCTTATTCATTTTTATAGTTGCTCTTTTAATTGGTAAAGCATTGCTAGCGCTTGTTTAGGACTAAGATCATCTGGATCAACGCTTTCCAATAAGGTCACTGCTTTGTGTGCAACTGGTTCTGGAAGCGCTAAATCTATCTGTTTTTCTACCTTATCTAGTTGTTCATTTTGCATTTCAAGGTTGCTTTGGGTTTGCAATGAAGATGCTTCTAATTGTGCTAATTTAGCTTTTGCACTATTGAGTACAGGTTTAGGCACCCCAGCTAGCGCTGCCACTTGCAATCCATAACTCTTATTCGCAGCGCCGTCTTGTAAAGAATGTAGGAAGGCGATGCTATCTCCGTGCTCTACGGCATCTAAGTGCACATTAACTAATTCAGGTATGGTCTCTGGTAATTGTGTTAATTCAAAGTAATGGGTAGCGAATAGAGTATAAGCTTGGATTTTTTCTGCTAGTTGCTCTGCACAAGCCCAAGCTAATGAAAGCCCATCAAACGTACTTGTACCACGACCAATTTCATCCATTAATACTAACGAGTGTGGCGTCGCATTATGTAAAATATTTGCCGTTTCAGTCATTTCCACCATAAAGGTCGAGCGACCACTTGCTAGATCGTCAGAAGCACCAATTCGTGTAAAGATACGATCAATAGGACCGATCACAGCACTTTCTGCTGGAATGAAGCTACCAATATGTGCCATTAGTACCATTAAAGCGACTTGGCGCATGTAAGTAGATTTACCGCCCATATTCGGACCGGTAATAATTAACATACGACGTTGATAGTTTAAGTCTACTGGATTCGCAATAAACGGTGTTTTACTCACTTGTTCAACGACGGGATGGCGACCTTCTTGTATTTGTATACCGCTGTCTTGTTGTAAAATAGGGCGTACATAATTTAAAGTGAGTGCGCGTTCTGTTAACGTGTTTAATACATCTAGTTCAGCCAATGCTTTTGCTGTGAATTGTAAGCTCTTTAGGTGTGGCAATAATAAATCAATAAGCTGCTCATAAAGCTTTTTCTCTAGAGCAAGTGCTTTACCTTGGCTAGAAAGCACTTTCTCTTCATGCTCTTTTAATTCCGCAATAATATAACGTTCAGCGCCTTTTAATGTTTGGCGTCGAATATAATGTTCAGGCACATTTTCTGATTGGCTACGACTGATCTCAATAAAGTATCCATGTACTCGGTTATAGCCTACTTTTAAAGTACTAATTCCAGTGCTTTCACGCTCACGTTTTTCTAATGCTTCTAAATAGTCAGTTGCCCCCTTGGAAAGGTTTCGCCAATGGTCAAGCTCTTCATTGTAACCCGCTTTAATAACGCCACCATCACGAATAATAACTGGTGGATTATCAATTACAGCGCGCTCTAGTAGATCTAATAGCTCAGGGTAGTTCCCCATCTCTTTACTTAAGGTAGCAACTAAATCATTAGGTAGCTCAGCAATTAAATTTTGTAGTTCAGGCAATAGTGAAAATGCACAGCGTAGGCGTGTTAAGTCGCGTGGTCGAGCAGAGCGTAGAGCGAGTCGGGCAATAACACGTTCAATATCACCAATTTGCTTTAATGGTAGTGATAAAGCCGTTGTTAAATCAAACTCCATGAGTGTTTGGATCATGGTTTGACGGTAATTTAATATAGAAATATCGCGGATCGGCTGGTGGATCCAACGCTTTAACAAACGACTTCCCATAGGCGTTACTGTGGTGTCTAACACCTGTGCTAGTGTGTTATCAGTGCCGCCAGCTAAGTTAAATGTAAGTTCTAAATTACGACGAGTTGCAGCATCTAAAATAACCGTATCTGTATTTTGCTCTAAGGTAATGGATTGAATATGGCTTAATGCAGTACGTTGGGTATCTTTTAAATATTGTAATAACGCACCAGCAGCACAAATAGCAAAATGTGCTTTTTCAATACCAAAGCCAATCAAGTCTTTAGTGCCTAATTGTTGAGTTAAGATATTTTTACAGGTTGCTAATTCAAACTCCCATTCAGGGCGGCGGCGAATAGTTGGTAAGTGCTCTATTAATTCCATGCTTTCAAAGTTATCAGGATATAAAAGCTCAGCAGGGCTCAAGCGTTGCAATTCAGCTTGCAGTGCATCAGCTTTATCAACCTCATTAACAATGAAACGACCGCTACCGATATCTAAAGAGGCAATACCAAATTGCTCGCCTAATTGGTAAACACTACATAATAAGTTATCTTGTTTATCATCTAATAAGGCTTCATCAGTAATTGTACCAGGCGTGATAATACGTACTATTTTACGCTCAACAGGGCCTTTAGTGGTTGCTGGGTCACCGACTTGCTCACAAATGGCAACTGACTCACCTAAATTAATGAGCTTAGCAAGGTAACCTTCTACACTATGATATGGCACACCAGCCATGGGAATCGCATTACCACCTGTTTTTCCTCGTTGAGTAAGTGATATGCCCAATAATTGAGATGCTTTACGAGCATCATCAAAAAATAATTCGTAAAAGTCACCCATGCGGTAAAACAGTAAGGTGTCAGGGACTTCACTTTTTAAGGTTAAAAACTGCTGCATCATTGGAGTATGCTGTTTTAATTCTTGCGCTGTTGGCTTCATAATGAATACACTTAATATAACTATTTCTAAAAAAGGCGGAAAATTATGTTTCCTGAAAAAACCGTTACAGAATTGGCGCAAGTATTAGGTCAAAAGCTAACGCAAGCAGGCTTAGTTTTATGCACTGCTGAATCCTGTACCGGAGGTGGTGTAGCATACGCTATTACAGAAATTTCTGGAAGTTCACAGTGGTTTGATCGTAGTTTTATTACCTATAGCAATAATGCTAAAAATGAGATGCTAGATGTAGACCTTGATTTAATTAATGAATTTGGTGCGGTATCAAAAGAGGTCGTTAATGCGATGGCTACTGGCGCAGTCAAAAACTCAAATGCAGATATATCGGTTGCAATTAGTGGGATTGCTGGTCCTAATGGCGGTAGTCAAGAAAAGCCAGTAGGCACTGTTTGTATTGCTTGGTATTATGGGCAACACAAATGTAAAAGTGAAACTTTCTTATTCACTGGTGATCGAGCTAAAATTAGATTACGCGCGATTAAAGCTACATTATTAGGTTTGTTAAAAGAGCTTGAATAATTTAAAAAACGCCAATGACTTTTGTCTTTAGTCATTTTATTTTTCATTAAACTTATATCTTTAAAATTTGCCAAGCTAATACTTATTATGTATTCATATAATGTTGCAAAAGATAAATGATTGGACCTATTTTATGCGTAATGTGTTTTCAAATACTTTAATTGCTTCACAGCTCCCTGTATGGCCCTTAAAGTTGTTTTTTGTGGTGTCCATAGTTTTATCGATAGTAGGCGTAGTGCTATGCAGCCATACAAAAGATATTGAATTCCTGTATTTTTTTATTTTCTTTCTGATCTTCACTTTTATTACATTAGGCCTTTTTGGTTATTGGTTATTAAGCCTTTTAAATAACAGAAATACGGTGATTAAAGATATCTTCGATGCGATTCCTCAACCCATAATGATTAAAGATCATGAAGGTAAGTATATTTTTAGTAACCAGTACTTAGCGACACTTTATGGTTCTAAAGCAGAAGAAATGCTAGGAAAAGAAGACGTAGATTTCACCGGGAATAAGAAAGAGTCTGAATATTTTAAAAACAGTGTTAAAGAGGTTATTAAACAGTCTCAACCTGAGATTGTCTATGAAACTTTTACCGATATTGAAACAGGGAAACCCCATCATTATCAGTCATATAAAGTTCCTTTTTTAAATAGTGCAAAAAAGCATAATGTTATTATTTTTGCACATGAAATTACTGAACTTTCAATTTTAAAAGGGTACGTAAATAGAGCCCAAAAACGTTTAGTTGACGCATTAGATGTATCGCAAGAAGGGCTATGGGAGTGGAATACAAAGAATAATACCGTATTACATAACAAATGGTGGAACGTGATTACTGGGGTAAAAAAAAGCGATGAATCTTTTGAAGAGTTTCAACGTTGTATCTTGGATGAAGATAAAAGCATTGTGAATGATGCAATTACTCAGCTCATTGAGGAAAATAAACCCTACAATATTGAATTTAGAATGAAACGCCCTGACGGGAAAGTTATATGGGTTTGGGACAGAGGGAGAGTTGCTGAGCTTGATGAGAATGGTAAAGCGCTTTGGGTTGTTGGGCTCGTAGATGATATTACTGAGAAGAAGTATAACCAGCAAAAAGTAGAGTCGCTTGCTTATTATGATGCATTAACCAATTTACCTAATCGTGTTCTATTGGATAAAGACTTAAAAGCTGCAATTGAAGATAGTTATACTAATGATCGATATGGCGCAGTACTGTTTTTTGATTTAGACCGATTTAAGTTTCTTAATGATACCTATGGTCATCACATGGGAGACAGATTGTTAATTCAAGTGGCTAACCGTCTTAAAAATATAATTGAAGGGCATGGAAGTGTTGCACGATTTGGAGGAGACGAGTTTGTTGCTATCTTAACTGATCTCGATTCAACTCCTGAAATTGCTACTAAACAAGCACAAAAATTTGCTGAAAAAATAAGAAAGAAAATCGCAGCGGTAATTCATTTGAGTAGTGAAATTAAAGACATCAATATAGAGTACTCAATTACAACAAGTATTGGCGGAGTTATTTTTAAATCACCTGACATAACGCCAGATAGATTACTTCAATTAGCTGACTTAGCACTATACCACGTCAAAAATGGAGGTAAGAATGATGCACTTATTTTTGATTTGAACATGCAAAAAGAATTAGATCGCACTAGCTCACTACAAAAATCCATGCGAGACTCTCTTGAGAATGGTGACTTTTGTATTCATCTACAAGGAAAATATAATCAACAAAAAACGCTGATTGGTGCGGAAGCGTTAGTGCGTTGGGAGCACCCTGAATATGGTTTTATTTCCCCATTAAAACTGATTGGTATTGCTGAGGAGATTAATTTAATTGTACCCGTTGGTAACTTTGTATTGCATCAAGCCTGTACTATACTCAAAGCATGGCAAAGTAAGAATAATACCAAACATTTAACCTTAGCCGTTAATTTAAGCGCTCAGCAAATTTGGCAAGAAGACTTCACTGACAATATTATTGGTATTATTGAGCAGTATAAACTTGACCACAGTAAATTAATTTTGGAAATTACTGAGTCAGTATTATTACGAGATATGAATGATGCAGTGAAAAAACTGCTTATCTTGAAAAATTATGGTTTGTACCTTTCTTTGGATGATTTTGGGACAGGTTATTCATCATTAAGTTATTTAAAATCCTTACCTATTGATGAAATTAAGATTGATAAGTCTTTTGTTAATGACATTATCGATGATTCTCAGGCTAAAATGATGGTGAAATCTATTGTAGATTTAGGCAATAATTTTAATTTAAATATTGTTTCTGAAGGTGTAGAAACCGAGAAACAGTTTAACGCATTAATACCCTATAATATTGATGTATATCAGGGGTTTTACTTCTCTAAACCATTAGATCTGGCGAGCTTTGAACAGTTGCTTATTGAAAGCTATTCATGAGTGATTGCTGAGAATAAACAAATATTAATACAAAAAACTTGATACTGTGTAAATGTTCATTATACTGAGTGAATATACAGTATAAATATACCGGAGATAAAATGAGTCAAGACGCAAATAAAGATAAAGCATTAGCGGCGGCATTAGGCCAAATTGAAAAACAATTTGGTAAAGGTTCTATCATGCGTCTTGGAGACGGTGCAGCAGCCATGATGGAAATAGAATCTGTATCAACAGGTTCATTAGGGCTAGATGTAGCTTTAGGCATAGGTGGTCTACCTTATGGCCGTGTTGTTGAAATTTACGGTCCAGAAAGCTCAGGTAAAACAACATTAACATTACAAGTTATTGCTGAAGCGCAAAAACAAGGTAAAACCTGTGCATTTATCGATGCCGAGCATGCACTTGATCCAAGTTATGCGAGAAAATTAGGTGTAAATGTTGATGACCTATTAATTTCTCAACCTGATACTGGTGAACAAGCTTTAGAGATTTGTGACATGTTAGTTCGTTCTGGCGCAGTGGGCGTAGTGATTGTCGACTCTGTTGCTGCATTAACACCTAAAGCTGAAATTGAAGGTGATATGGGCGACTCACACATGGGTCTGCAAGCGCGTTTAATGTCACAGGCTTTACGTAAGTTAACTGGTAATATTAAACAAACTAATACAATGTGTATTTTCATTAACCAAATTCGTATGAAAATTGGTGTGATGTTCGGTAACCCAGAAACAACAACGGGTGGTAATGCACTGAAGTTTTACGCTTCTGTTCGTTTAGATATTCGTCGAATTGGTTCAGTTAAAAGTGGCGATGAAATCACTGGTAATGAAACACGTGTTAAAGTCGTTAAAAACAAAGTATCACCACCATTTAAACAAGCTGAATTCCAAATCTTATATGGTGAAGGAATTAATAACTACGGCGAGTTAATTGATTTAGGTGTTAAACAAGAGTTAGTTGAAAAGTCAGGCTCTTGGTATGCATATAATGGCAGCAAGATTGGCCAGGGTAAAACAAATGCTTGTAAGTTTTTACAAGAAAACCCAGATGCAGCTGCTGAGTTAGATGCAAAATTACGTGAGATCTTACTGGTTAAACCTGATTTATCTGCAGAATCAAAACAAGTTGAAGCTGAGCTACCTGAATAAACATACTATTTAGAAAGTAAAGTGAGACTAATAAAAAGCGATGCTATTTAGCATCGCTTTTTTGTTGCTGGAAAGTAATTAGACTAGTTTTTTTAATGGAATAACTTCGCTAACAAATACTATTGATAGCTGCTAGAGAAAATCTTACTTTTTATTCACCGATATTAATACCAATTATATTAAATAAGTGATCTAAATTTTGCGCAGAAAAAATGA